>JBJYWW010000092.1:0-12836 GCA_046259645.1 Anaerolineae bacterium | reverse complement strand
CAGGTACACGATCAGGCCGCCCTTGTTGTGCCCTGAGACCTCCGTCTCGAAGACTGTGCCTTCCTCGTGCAGCTTCTCGCCCTGATCCCAGTCCTGGCCCATCTGAGCCTGGGCCAAGGAGACGATCAGGTTGCCTTGGCGATCTTCCGGGTTGACGATGAGCACCTCGACCGTGTCGCCCACGTTGTAGGCCGACTTCTCGGCGGTGGTCATCTGGCCGAACTCACGCGGCGCCAGCAAGCCCTCGAACTTGAAGCCGACGTCGATCAGGATCTCGTGCTCGCCCACCATGGCGATCGAGCCCTCGACCACGTCGCCGCGCTGGAAGCGGCGCTTGGTCTCGCTCTCCTGGAGCAGATCGAACATAGGGTGGTCATCGGTCGTGTCTGCGGGGGACCCGGGGGTCGGATACGGATTGGACATGCACCTACCTTGTAGCCGAGATTGCGCGGAATTATACCGGCTCCATGTGGCCCGTCCAACACCCTGCAGAGACGCCGGCCAGGGTGGAGAAACGGCGCCGGGCAAGGGTTTTCGCGCGCCTGGGAGAGGCCACCTTGCGCTCAGGGCATGGCCAACGCCACGGCCTCGATCTCCACCTTGGCGCCGAGCGGCAGAGCAGCGGCCGCCAGCGTGGAGCGTGCCGGCGCCGCGGTCCCGAAGTACTCGGCGTACACCTCGTTCATTGCCTGGAAGTCGTCTATGTCCGCGAGGTAGACCGTGGTCTTCGCGACGCGACTCATGGATGACCCAGCGGCCTCGAGAACGGCCTTCAGGTTCTCGAGCGCCCGTCGCGTCTCGGCGACAATCCCGCCCTCCACGAGCTTGCCGGTCGCCGGATCGAGACCGATCTGGCCGGTGGTGAACACCGCGAAGTCGACGCGAATCGCCTGCGAGTACGGACCCACGGCCTCGGGCGCACCGTCGGTCTGGATGACCTCTCGATTGTGACCGACCCCCAGGTCCACTATGCGCCCCAGCCCGGGCGCGTCGTCTCTTTGCTCCACCGATGCCTCCTACTGGCTGTGACCGCGGTTCAGGCCGTCGTCCGCGTCACCGAGGCTCGGCGTGCCAAACACCATGCGCCCCGCCACGGTCTGCAGCATCCGCGTGACGACCACCTCAATGGTCTGACCTATGTAGTCGCGCCCACCTTCCACGACGACCATCGTGCCGTCCTCGAGGTAGCCGACGCCCTGCCCAAACTCCTTGCCCTCCTGGATGATCGCGATGTCGATCGTCTCACCGGGCAGCAACACGGTCTTGACCGCGTTCGCCAGCTCGTTCAGGTTGAGAACGGTCACTCCCTGGATCTCTGCGACGCGGTTCAGGTTGAAGTCGTTGGTCATGATCGGGCAGTCGAGCTCCTCGGCCAGCATCACCAGCTTGCGATCGACATCGCCGCCGGGCGGCTCGCGGTCAGAAATCTCGACCTTGACCACCTGAGACTGCTGCAGCTGGTTCAGCACCTCGAGACCGCGGCGCCCCCTGTTCCGCCGGAGCGCGTCAGCCGAGTCGGCGATTTGCTGCAGCTCGCCGAGGACGAAGCGCGGCACGAGCAGCGTCCGCACGAGGAAGCCCGTCTCAGCGACGTCGGTGATGCGGCCGTCAATGATCACGCTGGTGTCGAGCACGATGTAGTCGCCACCCTCCTTGCCACCGTCTTGATCGTCGCCCGAGCCGATGATGGACCGCGCCGGACCAAGGTAGGTGTCGGGGTCGTGCGAGCCGACCGCCGCGCCCAGGTAGGCGAGGGTGATGGCTACGAAGAACGGCAGGAACTGGCTGAAGGGGTCGGGGAGCTGGCTCAAGGGGATCGCCACCAGCGCGCTCAGCAGCAGGCCGAATGCGAGACCGACGCTGGCACCCACGATCTGCTTGGGAGGCGTCTGCTGAAGCTCTCGGGCAATCGACTGCAGGGGCTGGAACACGAAAGGTGAGATCACGTAGCCGAACGCGAGGCCGAAGAGCGCGAACGACACCGACACCATGAGCCGGGTGACCGTGATGTGCTCGACCGATGATCCCAGATCGACTGCGAGCTGGTTGACGTCGGGGTCGGGCCACAGCATCCGCCCGGCCCCGTATCCGGCGATCGCGAAAGCCAGCGCGCCTACGATGCGGGTCCAGAAGGTATACCGTCGGGTCATGGCGACCTCCTGCCTTGCGCGGGCCAGCCACACAGCAAACGAGCGCTCCTCGAGCGCTCGCCTCACCACGCCTTTGCCGAGACTACGTCTCGGCCTGTTCTTTCTTGTATCTGTGCCGCGGCGATGAGGGACTTGTGGTCGGGATAATAGGGATGATTATGGATGAATCGTGATGAATTGAGGCGCAGCATCGCCAGCAGCTACTGCGTGCATTCTAGCACCGCGCGTGCGATCCGTCAACGCCGCGGCCCCTGCCTGGTCGCGGCGCCGGCGCGACGAGCCGCACGCCAAGTCGGCGACAGCCGTCACCGGCGGACGAGGTCCTTGTGTCAAGTACTTGACGTAACGACGGAACCGGCCGGCCGCGGCGAGCCGGGCGACCTAGCCGAGGCCGGGGACGATGTAGAGCTGCAGGCTGATCAGCGACAGCGCGGCCATGGCGACGGTCAGCCCGTACAGGGCGACGGCCTCCAGTGCGATGCGCTGGCTCTCGGCCAGTCGCAGCTTGCGGGCCGCCCGACGTGGCCACTCGCGGATCCCGAGGCAGAACATGGTCGCGATCGGCGCCAAGGCGGGGAAGAGGTAGCGTCCTTGGTGCTGCACGTACGTGAAGTTGTACGCCACGTAGACGGCCGCCGCCAGGGCCGCGGCCAGCGCGAGGAGCGCCAGGCACGCCCGCCTGGTGTCGGACCAGGCGCCGGGGGCACGCGAGAGGCGGATGGCATAGAGGGCCAGCCCGGCGCCGGCTGCGACGCTGAGCACCGCCAGAGATAGGTAGATCCGCTGGTCCAGGAACACGCCGAGCCAGCCGAAGACGCCCCAGAAGCTGTCGAACGTGAACACGACGAAGCGCCGCGCCAGCGCGACCCGTCCTTGCTCCGCCAGCCAGTCGGCAGTCAGCGGCTGGCCCTCCACGACCTGGTTGTGGGCGGCTGTGCCAAGCGGATCCTGCGGTCCGTACACCAGGGCGTTGCGGGCAAACCACGGCAGGCCGATCAGCGCGGCGACGCCGAACGCGATCACCACCCGGCGCAGCGCATCGACGAAGCGGACGGCCCTGCCTTCGGCGAGCTCATCGCCGCCGCTTCCGGCCGCGAGCTCCGCGCCGCCGTCTCCGGTTGCGACCGGCGCGGCGCCACTTCCAGCAGTGAGCCCCGTGTTGCCACTTCCGGCTGCGAGCCGCGGGACTGGCGATCCGGTGCCACGGGCGCGCCACCAGACCGACGCCTCCGCAGCGGCGACCAGGGCCGCGGCGGGATAGACGCTGACCTTGGTCAGGAGGCCCAAGCCGAGCAGCAGCGCCGCCGAAGCAACGAACCTCCGGCTCCCGATGCGCAGGGACGCGCGCGCGAGGCTGAGCCAAACCAGCGCCGTGCAGAGAAGGTAAGCCAGCGAGTCGTTGTTGACCGAGGCCGTGACCGCCAGGTGCATCGGAAGAAAGGCCACGAAGCCGGCGACGGCCACCGCCAGTCGCGGGTCGCCCGGGGCCGCCAGGAGGGCGACGCGCGACGAGAGCCACACCGTCGCCGCGCCAAGCAGCACGCCGAAGAGCCTGATCGCCCGCACCCGGTCGCGAGCCTGCGACCCCGCCGCCAGCGCGGCCGCCGCGGCGGCGTAGTAGTACGCCGGCGGCTGGTAGTCCTCGTACTCGATGCCGGCGACCGTCGGCTCGCCCTTGAAGCGCTCCGCCTTGAGTGATTCGAGCCGCTCGGCCGGGTAGTCGCCCGGCGCCATCTCCGGCGGGTCGGGGCCCTCGTCCAGGATGTGCGCGATGTAGTTGTAGTGTGCCGGCTCGTCGGGCGCCTGCCACAGCGGCGTCCTGATCGCGTATAGCGCGCCCAGCGCCAGGTACGCGATCAGAACGCCGCCCATTGCCAGGCGGTGCGCGGTCACCGCGTCAGCTCAGGTCGAGATGCTCTGACAGCACGTCCGCCATCGTCCTGTCGCCCTGCAGCGCCAGCTCGTACTTGACGCGCATCGTCGGCTTGTTGAACTCGACAACGCGGCTCAGGTCTATCGGCGTGCCGATGACGACGAAGTCGGCCGGCGTCAGGTCCAGCGTCTCCTGGAGGTCACGTATCTGAGCCTCGCCGTAGCCCATGGCCGGCAGGACCGGGCCGGTGGTCGGATACTTGTCGTAGGTCTCGGCGATCGATCTCACGGCGTACGGACGCGGATCGACGATTTCGGCGACTCCCATTCGCTTGGCGGCGACGTGACCGGCGCCGTAGGCCATCTCGCCGTGAGTGAGGGTCGGGCCGTCCTCGACCACGACCACGCGCTTGCCCGCAATCGCCTCCGGCTCGCTGGCCCAGATCCGGCTCTCGGCCTTCAGGATCACGGCGTCGGGGTTGAGCGTCTCGACGGACTCGATCACCGCCGCGATCTGCGCGGGAGTGGCCGAGTCGACCTTGTTGATGATCGCGATGTCGGCCAGGCGCAGGTTCACCTGCCCCGGGTAGTAGCGAAGCTCGTGGCCCGGCCGCAGCGGGTCGAGGACCACGATCTGGAGGTCGGGCTTGTAGAACGACAGGTCGTTGTTGCCGCCGTCCCACACGATGACGTCCGCCTCTTCCTCGGCGGCGCGCAGGATGCGCTCGTAGTCGACACCGGCGAACACCACGCTGCCGGCATCGATGTGGGGCTCGTACTCCTCGCGCTCTTCGATCGTCACCTTGTGGAAGTCGAGGTCGTCGTACGTCGCGAAGCGCTGCACTGCCTGGGCCGCGAGGTCGCCGTAGGGCATGGGGTGGCGCACCACCGCCACCGTGTAGCCCAGGCCCCGCAGCGCCGCGACCACCGCCCGGGTCGTCTGGCTCTTGCCGGAGCCGGTGCGCACCGCGGTCACGGCGATCACGGGCTTCGTCGACTCGAGCATGGTCGACGCCGGACCCACCAGCTGGAAGTCGGGTCCGCCCGCCAGCACCGCCGAGGCGCGGTTCATGACGTAGGCGTGGCTCACGTCGCTGTAGGCGAAGTCGACCTTCTGCACGTCCAACTCGGCCAGCAGCCGCTCCAGCTCGGCCTCCTCGGCGATCGGGATGCCCTCCGGATACATCGGTCCGGCGAGCTCCGCCGGGTACCGGCGTCCCGCGATGTCCGGAATCTGGGCCGCGGTGAACGCGACGACCTGGAATCGGGGATCGTCCCTGTAGAGCATGTTGAAGTTGTGGAAGTCGCGTCCCGCGGCGCCCATGATGAGCACGCGGATTGGTTGGAGCTGCTTGTCGTCGGTCACGCTCAGGTCTCCTTGAGTGGTCGGTGGATTGACGTGGGGCGGCGTCGTCACGCCAGCCGGGCCAGCACGATCCCGAGCTCGTACAGGATCACCATCGGGACCGCTACCAGCAGCATCGTGAACGGGTCCGGCGTTGGAGTCAAAACGGCCGCGATGATCGCGATGATCAAGATCGCGTGTCGCCGGTACCGGGACATCGTGGCCGGGGTGACGATGCCCAGCTTGGCCAGCAGGTACACAACGAGCGGCGTCTGGAACGTGACGCCGATCACGACCAACATGTTGGTGACGAACGCGATGTAGTTGGACAGCGACCACGCTGCCGCGGCCTCCTCGACCAGGAACGTGGCTAGGAAGTTGATCGTCCGCGGCAGCACGATGTAGTAGCCGAACGCGACTCCGGTCGCGAACAGCAGCGCGGCGCCCGGCAGCAGCACGTAGAGGTAGCGCTTCTCGTGCTTGTGCAGCGCGGGGAGCACGAAAGAGACGGTCTGGTACAGGATCATCGGCATGGCCACCACGAGCCCCATCACGAGCGCCACGCGGAAGTAGGCGATTACGCTCTCGGTCGGCCGTATGACGATGAACTGGCACACCGAGCACATGTCGGTGAGCCCGGCAATCAGCTTGCGGCTGAACACGAGCGCCACGAGCATCCCGACGAAGAGCGTTCCGACCGACCATATCAACCGATCGCGCAGCTCCCGGATGTGCTCGAGCAACGGCATGGTGGCCATCTGGCCGTCGGCGCTCACGCTTCCTCGCCCCCTGACGTGTCGCCGCCTGCGTCGTCGCCGCCTGCCGTGCCGCCGCCTGCCGTGCCGCCCCCTGACGTGTCGCCGCCTGCGTCGCCGCCTGCGTCGTCGCCGCCTGCCATGCCGCCCCCTGACGTGCCGCCGCCCGCGTCGTCGCCGCCGGCCGTGCCGCCGCCGTCCGTGTCCCGCCCTTCCGGGGAGTCCTCGGTGCCGTCCTCTCCGCCAGCCGCCTCCTCGCCGGCTTGCAGGCGCGCCAGCGCCGCGGCCGCCTCGGCCGCGCTGCGCGTGAACGGCGCGGCGCCGATGAGCGGCTCATCCGGGGCCGTGCCACCTGCCACGCCCGCCTCAGGCGGTGGGGCGGACCCGGTCGCGGGCTTGGCGTCAGGCGTCGACGGCGGGCCGTTGGTGGGTCTCGGGGGAGCAATGGTCCTCGCCTGGTCACCCGTGGGCGGCCCGGCCGCCGCGGTCAGCCCGCGCGTCACCGCGTCGCCGGCCTCCCGCAAGGCGGCCTCCGTCTTCTTTGCCTCGCGGGCTGCGGCCTCGAACTCCTGCGTCAGCTCGGCCGTGGCCTCCTCCGTCGCGCGGCGCAGCTCGGCGAGCATCCGCCCCACCTGCGACGCGATCTCAGGCAACCGGTCCGGTCCGAACAGCATGACGAAGAGGAGGGCAAGAAGCGCCAGCTCCCAGCTGTTGATCCCGAACACGGCGGCGCCAGTCCAGGTCTAGCGCGCGTCGACGCGCTCGAGGAACGACCGCAGCAGCGCGTTGAATGCGCCCGGCTCTTCCATGTTGACCATGTGCCCCGCCCCGGGCACGACCTTGAGCTCGGCGTTGGGGATCGCTGCCGCCATTGCCTCGGACGACGCGACAGAGATGATCGCGTCCTCGTCGCCGGTGACGATCAGCGTCGGTACGTCGACCGTGGGGAGGTCGGGGCCGGAGTCGGGTCGCGCAGCCATCGCGCGCAGCGCGGCCACCACGCCATCGGCGGGCTGGCGGTGCATCATCTCGCGGAGCGCCTCGCGCGTCTCCGGGGCAGCGTCTTCCGATAGCATGCGCGGCAGCAAGGCGTCGGCGATCGGCCCGACGCCCTTGTCCTTCACGGCGATCGACATCTGGTAGCGGGCCGCCCGATTGGCCTCCACATCGCCTCCGGCGCGGCTGGCGACGAGGACCAGGCCGGCCATTCGACTCGGGTGCTGGCGCCACATCGACAATGCCACGTAGCCGCCCATGGACAGGCCCACGACAACAGCCCTCTCGATGCCCCTGTCGTCCAACAGCGCCGCCAAGTCGTCCGCGTGCCTGTCCAGCGACGAGCGGCCCTCCGGCGACGAGGCGCCGAAGCCGACGAGATCGGGGGCGATCACCCGGCGCTGATCCTCGAAGGCGCCGATCTGCGCCTGCCACACCTCGTGATCGAGCGGGAAGCCGTGAACGAGGAGCAGGGGCGGGCGATTGCCGCGATCGACCGCGGCCAAGGTGGCGTTGTCGCTTACGTCGACCGTGTGCATGGAATCTCCAGAGGTGTCCGGGGCCGGCTCAGAGCAATCCGGACGTATCGATCGCCCGCAGGACGAGGCCCCACAGGAAGAGCGATCCGACGGCGAACATCACCGCCTCTCCGCGCCTCCCGCCGCGCGTGAACGTGAGCACGAACGGCCAGATGAGCAGCGCCATCACGCCGTACAGGATGTGCATCCCGCGCCCGGCCGCACTGCTCGAGCCGGCGACCAGCAGGGCGCCCAAAGCCCCTTGCGCGAGCAGGAGCCCCTCGCCGATCAGCACCGCGCCGGTGTAGCTGCTGTCCACGCCGCGGCCACGCACGGCGAGCCAGAGCGCCCACAGTGCCATCGCGAACACGAACAGCGCCGCGGCCGTCGACAGCCGGCCGTGGACGAAGACGAGCGTCACGCCGCGCCCTCGTGGGCCAGGGCGGCAAGGAACTCGATCACCGTCTCGGTGCCGAGATGGAAGTTCTCGATGTCGTGCTTCTCGTTCGGGGCGTGCAGGTTGTCGTCCGGCAGGCCGAAGCCCATCAGCACCGTCTGCAGGCCGAGAATCCGCTCCAGCTGCGACACGACTGGTATCGAGCCACCCTCGAGCGTGAACACGGGCGCGCGGCCGTACGAGCGCTCGTATGCCCGAGCAGCGGCGCGCACGCCCGCAGACGACGTGTCGATGAGCGCCGCGCGCCCGCCGTGGAGCCGGCGCACCTCGAGCGTCATCCCATCAGGCGTCAGACTCTGCAGGTAGTCGGTGACTGCCGTCGCGATCTCGTCGGGCTCCTGCTCGGGCACGAGTCGCATGCTGATCTTGGCGTGCGCCCGCGCGGGCAAGACCGTCTTGGCGCCTGCCCCGGTCCAGCCCGACCACAACCCGTTGACGTCCAGTGACGGGCGGGCGCCGAGGCGCTCGACTATCGTGAAGCCCTCCTCGCCCCATCCGCCGGCACCGCCGGTCGCGGCTTCGAAGGCAGCGTAGTCGAACGGGACCTTGCTCAGCTGCTCGCGCTCGTCTGCGCCGAGTATCCGCACGGCGTCGTAGAAGCCCGGAACGGTGATCCGACCCTGCTCGTCGTGAAGCGCGGCGATCATGGCGCATAGGGCGTTGGCCGGATTGCGCACGGCGCCACCGAACTGACCCGAGTGCAGATCGCGATTCGGCCCGATCAGCTCGAGCTCGAGATAGGCGAGTCCGCGGAGCCCGTAGACGATGCTCGGCGTCCCGGACCCGACCATGGCCGTGTCGCTGATGACAGCGACGTCCGCGGCCAGCTCGGCGGCGTGCTCGCGCAGCCACTCGTCCAGGCTGGGGCTGCCGATCTCCTCCTCGCCCTCGAACACGTAGAGGACGTTCACCGGCGGTGCGCCGACGGTGTTGTGGTAGGCGTCGGCGGCGTTGACGTGCGCGAGCAGCTGCCCCTTGTCGTCGCTGGCGCCGCGGGCGTAGATCGCGCCGTCGCGGAAAGACGGCTCGAACGGCGGGCTGACCCACAGCTCGAGCGGGTCCGGCGGCTGCACGTCGTAGTGCCCATAGACCAGAACCGTCGGCGCGCCGTCGCTGGCCGCATCGAACCGGCCGAACACCACCGGATGACCGCTCGTCTCGTCGACGCGAACGTCGCCGATGCCCGAGGCGCGCATGCGATCAGCGAGCCACCGTGCGCCCTCGTTCATGTCGCCCGCGTGCTCGGGGACGGCGCTCACGGTGGGGATCCGCAAGAACTCCTCGAACCGCTCCAACGCCGCTTTGCGGTTGTCTCGGGCGTACTCCAGGGCAGCCATAGTCCCTCCGTGGTCCAGGCTGTCGGAGTATAGCCCCGCGCCCCTGGCGGGTCACGTTACGAGCGGGCCGCCGTACTCGTCGCGACGGATGTCGAGCGCGCGTGACTCGCCCTCGGCATCGAGCGCCATGGCGGGCTCGGACACCGACCGCGACAGGCGCGTGAAGGCTATCGCGAGCAGGGTGAACAGCCCTCCGAGCATCGCAACAGCAACGCTCGAGACACCGACCGACGCCTCGGCGCCGGCGACCGTGGCGGTGAGCACCAACGAGTTCCAGGCCGCGTGCACCAGCACGGCCACCGCCAGGCCGCCGATGGCGGCCCCGTAGCGGCGCTCGTGGGCCAGCGCGTAGGCCCCCAGCGCGGCTATACCGGCGGTGGCCGCGTGCATCATGGTCGCGCCGGCTCGCAACGTCATACTGAGAGGCCACGCCTGCATCGCCATCGTGCTCAGCGCCAGTGCCTCGACCACGCCGAACCCCGCCCCGGACGACACGCCCCACAGCCAAGCTCGGGCACGGCGCTCAGGCACGCGCGCCGCAACGACCCCGACCTTGGCTAGCTCCTCGACCAGGGGACCGAGGAAGCCGAGCAGGGCAAACGCGCTCACCAGCGCGACCGGCTGGCGCAGGAGCTCGGTCAGCTGGTCCATAACCGCCTGCTCCGCAGCTGCCTGCGTGCCCTCGACGGCCGCCGCGCTGGACAGCGCCTCCAGAGCCTGGTCGACGGCAGCCCGGCCGTCAGGCGTGGACGACAGCGCAACGAAGGCCATCGCTGCCAGGGCGATCATAAGCGCCAGCTCGATGACCATGGCAATGCTCGTGGCGACGCAGCCACCGTATGCCATGCGTGACGCGACGCCTTGCCGCGAGAGACCCGTGTTGCCGAGCGCGTAGGAGACGACGCCGACGGCCGGCAGCACGGCTGCAAGGACGTAGAGGGGAAGCCCGAGCGTGGCCGCCGCCGCGGACGGCAACGCCAGGCTGAAGGCGCCCAATGTGATCACGCCGCCGAAGGCGATCAGCCACGGCAGCGCTAGTCGTCGGCCTACTGCTGACTCCAGATCAGCGCGTAGGGCTGCTCGATCTGCGCCGGGTCGTCTCCGTCGCGATCCTGGGTGTAGACCTGCACCCAGAAGCGGCGGCGCGTCTCGCCGGAGATGACGATGTGCTCGTCGACTCGCGGGGGCTCGTCGGAGTAGTCGAGCGCCGCGCCCGGCGGATCGGCGTAGACGGCCATGCCGTAGTTGGCATCGATGTCCTTCGGCACGCGCAGCGTGAACGAGACGTCACCGGCGCGCCGGGCGTCGACGTGATACCAGTCCTGGAGGTCGCGGCGACCGTCCTCTCGCCACAAGCGCCCGACGTACGGCATGTTGGCGCACAGCCCGATGGGCATCACGTGCATGCTCTGCTCCCACCTGTCGTTTGTCTCCGGGTCGTCGATGGGTCCCGGATCGGGCTCGTCGGCGCGGTGCCACGGCTCGAGGCACAGGACCCAGTATGACTTGACGGTGAGCGGCAAGTAGGCGGGCGCGGGTGTCGGCGTCGGGGTATTGGTCGGCGTGGCCGTCGGCGTCGGCGTGTAGGTCGGAGTCGACGTGCTGGTCGGGGTGGGCGTGTCGGTCGGCGTGTTCGTCGGCGTGGCGGTGTTCGTGGGCGTTAGCGTGGCGGTGACGGTGATCGTGCCCGTGGGCGTGACGGTCACCGTCGCGGTGAGTGTCGCAGTGACGGTCGACTGGAGCGGGACGCCTGGAGCGCGCCGGTCGCCGGCGGCCCCGGAGGCCCCGACGGCTCCGTATGAGTCAACCGGATACCGGACCGGCGCGGCCAGTCCGCGCGGGCGTAATGCGCGCCCCGCAACGGCCGAGCTGCTGCCGAGGGAGCCGGAGCCCGACGGCGCCGTCGGCGGAGCGGGCGGGGCGGTCGGCGGAGCGGGCGGCTGTGTCGGCGGCGGCGCGGACGTTGGCTCCGGCGGCGACGTGGCCGGTTTCTTGTTGCCGTCCCCGTCCTTGTTGTCGTCCTTGTTGTCGCCGCCGCCGCTGTCGGGCGGCTGCGTCGGGATCAGGGTGGCCGTGCTGGTGGAGCGCTCGGTCGGCGTCGGGGACGGCGGGATGGGCGTTCGCGTCGGCGGCGGGGGCGGACCGAGGCTGACGGCGATCTCGACCACGGAGCCCGGCTCCACCTCGGCGCCCGCCTCCGGGTCCTGGCTTATGATCAGTCCGGGCGCGACCGTGTCCGACCACAGCTTGACCGTGTCGGGCTCGAGGCCGGACGCGTTGATGGCCATCAGCGCGTTCTCGAACGTCTGCAGCAGGACGTCGGGCACAGTCACCACCGCCGCCTCTGTCTCGGTGGGGCGCGGCGTTGGCGGCAGCGCGGTGTCGGTCGCGCGACTGGGGTCCGCGGTGGCCGGCAGCAGGGCGGCCAGGGTAGGTGGCGGCTCGGTGATGGTCGGGCCCGCTGCCGGCAGCAGGGCGCCGGCGTCCAGCATGCGCCACGGCTTCAGCAGGACCATCGCGGCGATCAGGACGATGACCGCCGAGCCGACGGCGACCGCCGTCCACGATACCTCGGAGGGCTGTTGCCGAACCGGTACGACGGGAGGGGCGTCGGTTTCGAATGGGGCGACGATGAGCGCGGTGATGTTGTCCCACCCGCCACGCGCATCGGCCATCGAGACGAGACGGGAGCTACCCTCTGCCGGCGAGCGCGCCGCTACGACGTCGCCGATCTGCCCATCGTCGACGAGCCGGTACAGACCGTCCGAGCACAGCACGATCCTGTCACCGGCGCCGAGGGGAATGCTGTCGGTGATCACCGGCTGGATCGGGCCGCCCTGTCCCAGCTGCGGTCCCTCGACCTCGTCGGTGAGCTGGTAGGCCCGACCTTCGCGCACCAGGTAGACCCGGCTGTCGCCAACCACGCCCGCCACCAGGTCGTCGCCGCAAACCACGGCGGCTGCCACAGCCACGCCGGCCTCGTCGGAGTCAGGGTCGGCGTCGAGCTGGCGGCTGAGAACGCGATCGGCGGCGGCCATCGCGACGGCCAGCGCATCGGCGCGGCCATGCTCCTCGACGGCGGCGTAGTAGGCCCGGACGAGCACCCTGATGGCCTCGTCGGCCAGGGCCGTGCCACGCTCGCGGGAGCCCATGCCGTCGGCGACGACATAGATGCTGCCGGCGAGGTCGGCGAGGCGCGGGTCGTCGGGCCGATAGTACCCGAGCTTGTCCTGGTTGTAGTCGCTGCCGCGCCCCTTGTCGGTAGCGTAGCCGAGCGTGGGATCGGTTTGGTTTGCCACCGAGGCCATCCTTACGCAACGCGCGCGCCTTGCGCAGAATGGCGCGCGACACGCCGAGGCTATGGCGCGGAAGTGTATTTGAGCGCTCGGGGCCGGTCAAGGAACCG
>JBJYWW010000091.1:0-1964 GCA_046259645.1 Anaerolineae bacterium | reverse complement strand
CGCAGGAGAAGCTCTTCCAGATCCTGAACCATCGGTACGCGGCGCGGAAGCCGACGGCGATCACGATGGCGACGCCGCTGAAGGACGTGTCGCCGCGCATCCGGTCGCGGATGCTCGACGTCCGGCGCTGCACGGTGTTCGAGATCCTGGCGGGGCTTTACCACGGGCCCGCGCAGGACCCGCGTGGCTGAGCCGGGGGCGCGGAAGGAGCAGCCGAGCGCCCTCAGCTCAGCGCCGCGACGCGTCTTGATCGTCAAGCCGTGCTGCATGGGCGACGTCTTGATGGCCACGCCGCTGGCGGCCTCGCTGGCTGCCGCTTGGCCGGCCGCGGCGATCGATTGGGCCGTGGACCGTCACAGCCGCCCGGTTCTCGAGGGCAATCCGCACATCGCCGAGCTCGTTGACGCCACGGGCTGCGTTCGCGGCTCGCTGAGCCCGCTATCGCTCGCGCGGCTCGCCGTGCGCGCGCGGCGCGGGGCCTACGACGTGGCGTTCGTGCCGGATCGGTCGCCGCTCATGGCGGCCGTCCCTCTGGCCGCGGGCGTGCCGGTGCGGATCGGCCTGGACAGCGGCGGCCGTGGCAGGTCGCACACCGTGCGAGTGCCGGCATCCGAGCGGAAGCACGAGACCGAGCTGTACCTCGACTTGGCGCGTGCCGTGGGGATCCCGACAGCCGTTCCTGTACCGGTCTTCGCTCCCTCGCCGCTCGACCGCGAGGCGGCCGCCGCATATCTCGCGGTCGAGGCAGAGAGCGCACCGCTAGTGGCCGTTCACCCCGCCGGTGGGGAGAACCCCGGCATGCGGATGACCGAGAAGCGTTGGCCGGCGGGCCTGTTCGCCGCGCTGATCGATAGGCTGGCCGGCGAGCACGGCGGGGCGCGCTTCTTCCTGCTCGGCGGCCCGGGTGATGAGGACACGTCACGCGCCGTGCTCGCGGCCATGACGCTAGCCGCCCGCGACCGGACCGTGGACCTGACCGGGGCGCTGAGCATCGGCGAGGTCGGAGCGCTCGTCGATGGCTGCGACGTCTATGTCGGGAACGACAGCGGCGCCGCCCATCTCGCTGCCGCGGTCGGCACTCCGGTGGTCGTCGTCTTCGGCCCGACCGATCCTCTCCGCTACGGTCCGGCGCCCGGACGTGGCGTCGCCGTCGGTCCGTCGGCCGGGGATCGGTCCGACGCCGCCGTCAGCCAGCTGCGCGACGCGCGCGGGTCGCGGGCGATCGAGGCGGTGTCGGTCGATCGAGTGTGGGAGGCGGTGTCGGGGGCCCTGTCCGGCTCCGACTGACTCTCAGCGCTCGTCGGCTGCCTGCTCGCGCTCGAGAAGCTGCGCGAGCGCGGATATCACCGCGTCGTGGACGAGGCCGTTGGTGGCGACCACCCCGCGGTTCGATGCGAGTCCTGTGCCGTGGGAGAAGTCCAGCGGCTGTCCCAGGGCGTCGGTAACAGAGCCTCCGGCCCCCTCGACGATCAGCACGCCGGCCGCGTGGTCCCACACTCGTTCCACGAAGTCGCTGCTGGTGGGCAGGCGGAGGTACAGCTCGGCGTCCCCGGCGGCCACGGCGCCGTACTTGGCCTGGCTGTCCAGCCGCACGGGGGCCGGCCGCTCCACCTCATCGGCGTCGCCGTCGCCCTGGATGGAATCCGGCGCGGCTTCCGCGAGGCGTTCAAGCGCCTGTGCGGCGAGCGCGTGGTGGCTGTGCGACGGCTCGACCGGCTCGCAGAGCCTGACAACCCGCGGGTCCGACACGTCGCTGACGCGGATGCGCTCACCGTCACCGGGTGATTCCAGGGACGTCTCCCACGCACCCCCGCCCTTGGTGGCGAAGAACAGCGCTCCGCGACCCTTGCCGCGCATCTCGGGGCATGCCAAGGCAGCCACGCGGAGCTCGCCACGGTCGATCAGAGCGAGGGCGATCGCGTACTGGTCGCCGCGCAGGAAGCCCTTCGTGCCGTCGATCGGGT
>JBJYWW010000090.1:0-21516 GCA_046259645.1 Anaerolineae bacterium | reverse complement strand
TCATCGCGTTCGCCGCGGCGATCGCCCCAAAATCGTACGGCTCGTCGACCACCGGGGGGAAGAAGTCGGTCGTCACGACGATCGCCTCGTCGTCGCTCAGCCGGTACACGGCGGCATCGTCCGGGGCATCGAGCCCGACCAGCAGGTCGGGGCTCGAACCAGGTGGGAACACCTCGCTCAGAGGGCGCATGACCTGCGCCAGGGCTTCAGCGCCCATCTTGGACGCTCAGCCAGCGCAAGACGCCATCTGCGTGAGACGAATCTCCGCTGACGTCTTGCCGTCCTTGCTCCTCACCATTTGCGTCGTCCTCTAAGAGGCCCGGGGACCTAGCGTCCCGCGCTACTGCTTCAGGCCGCTGCCGGTGAGCGGCACGACCATCGTCTCGCCCTCGCCGATCAGCTTGTCCAGCTTGACCACGCCGGCGATCGCCGACGCGCTCGCCGCCTCGACGTACCAGCCTAGATTGGCGGCGAGCGCCTGGCCGCGACGGATCTCGCTGTCGCTGACGTTCAGGACCGCGCCTCCCGTGTCCGCGATCGCGCGGAGCACCTCGGGGCCCCGTGGTGGGTCCTCGACCTGGATGCCGATCGCAATCGTCTTGCGCGCCGCCACCGGCACGGTGGCGTCCGCACCCCTCGTGTATGCATCGTACACTGGCGCGCACGTTCGGGCCTGGACCCCGAATATCCGGGGCAGGCTCTTGACAAGCCGGGCCCGCTTGAGCTGCTTGAAGCCAAGGTAGAGGCCGAGGAGCAGCGTGCCGTGCCCGATCGGCACCACTATGTTGTCCGGGACCTCGCAGCCGAGGTCCTCCCAAATCTCGTACGCCATGGTGGTCTGCCCGGCGAGGAAGTACGGGCTGTAGACATGGCTTGCGTACACGACGGAGTCGCCTAGCGCCCCCTGCGCCTTCGCTGCCGCCTCTGCCCGGGTACGCGCCGAGTTGTCGATCTCGGCCCCGTGCGCCGCCGCCTGCCGGAGTCTGGCTGCCGGCGTGGACGACGGCACGAAGAGCCGCAGGCCGATGTTCAGGTGCGACAGGTACGCTGCCAAGCTCGAGCCGGCGTTGCCCGACGAGTCCTCGACGGCGCTGCGCACGCCGGCGGCGGCCAGCGCCGTTGCCAGCACCGCCGAGCCGCGGTCCTTGAAGGACCCGGTCGGTTGGAGGTACTCGAGCTTGACGACGACCGGCATGCCCACGATCGACGCCTCGACCAGCGGAGTGCCCCCCTCGCCAAGGGTGACCTTGGGAGTGTCCGCGTCGAGCGGCAGCATCGCGCGATAGCGCCACACCGAGCGCGACTCGCGGTCGATGTCGCCTTTGCGGAACTTCGGCAGCACCGGTAGGTAGGTGCCGCCACCGTCAGATCGCCACAGCGCGGGATCGGCCGGGATCTTCGCCCCCGTCGCGGAGTCGACGAACTCGGACGTCGACTTGGCCGCGCCACCCTTCTTCGTCCGGGCCACGATTACGACGTGACCCGCACTCGCAACAGCCCGCGGATGTCCTCCAGCGCGGTGGACGTCACATTGACGCGGCTGTCGAGATCCTCGACCCACTCGACTGGGACCTCGTATATCTGGTAGCCGCGCTGCTCGGCCCGAAGCAGCAGCTCGCTGTCGAAGAACCACTCGTTGTTCTCGACCAGCGGAACCAGCTCGTCCGCGGCGCGGCGGCTCACCGCCTTGAAGCCACACTGCGCGTCCGTGAAGCCGCGCCGCGGGAAGAGCAGCTTGATGATCACGTTGTAGCCGCGCGACGTGATCTCGCGCTTCCACTGGCGGGTGGTCCGTGCGCCGCTCATGAGGCGGTTGCCGATCGCGACGTCGAAACCCGCCTCCAGGATCGACTGCACGAGAGGGAGGAAGGCGTCGAGTCCGGTCGACAGGTCGACGTCCATGTACGAGACGACGTCCGCATCGCTGTCGAGCCAAGCCCGGCGCAGCGCCCGGCCGCGACCCTTCTGCTCCAGACGCAGGTACTCGACCCGATCGTCAGCCGCAGCCAGCTCCGCGCCCACCTCGGGGGTGCCGTCGATCGACGCGTTGTCGGCTATCACGATCTTCCAGTCGTATGGCAGGGTGGCTTCGAGGTACGAGCTCAGCTCGGACACAGAGTCGGCGAGCACGTGCTCCTCGTTGTAGACGGGGATCACGACGTCTACCCGGGCAGCCTCTTTGGGCATGCGTTCCTCCGCTCAAGCCGGGTAGTATAGCATAGCGGCGTGTCGCGCTGCAGGGCCCGTCGGGGCGCCGAACGCGGTCGCCGGACCGCGCCCGGCGGCATGGTCCCGGTGCGGCGCGAGGGCGCGGCGACGGCGCCCCGCCGCCTCCTGCCCGGCGTGCTATACTGCGCCGTCATGCACGTCAAGGAGCTGACCCTCCAGGGCTTCAAGAGCTTCGCCTCGAAGCACCGCTTCGTGTTCCCGCACGGCATCACCGCCGTGGTCGGTCCCAACGGCAGCGGCAAGTCGAACATCGCCGACGCCGTGCGGTGGGTCCTGGGCGAGCACCGCCCCGGCAGCCTCAGAGCGAAGCGCACCGACCAGATGATCTTCGCCGGCACGGAGAAGCGGCCCCGCTCGGGCATGGCCGAGGTGAGCCTGACCTTCGACAACGAGAGCCGCTGGCTCGACCTCGACTTCAGCGAGGTGGTCGTCAGCCGCCGCGCCCTCCGCGACGGGACCAACGCATACTCCATAAACGGTGCCGCGGTGCGCCTGCGCGACGTCCTGGACTTGCTAGGCGGCAAGTTCGGTCACGGCGCCTACACGGTAATCGGCCAAGGAATGGTCGACAGCGCGCTGTCGATGCGGCCGGACGAGCGCCGCGTGCTGATCGACGAGGCGGCCGGCATCGTGCCGCTCCAGCGACGCAGCAGCGCGGCCCTGCGGCGCTTGGCGGAAACCGACGAGAACCTGACGCGAGTGTCCGACCTGCAGCAGGAGATCGGCCCGCAGCTGCGGCGCCTCTCGCAGCTCGCCGAGCGCGCTGAGCGCCACGAGCTGGTCACCGGGGAGCTGCGGACCGCCCTCGAGACCTGGTACGGCTACCAGTGGGCGGAGACGCTCGCGCATCTCGCGGCAAGCCAGGAGGCCACGGCGGCGATCTTGGCGGCCGTGGCAGAGGCGAGATCGGTAGCCGCTGCCCGCTCTTCGGAGCTGCGGACTGCGGAGGACGAGAGCGAGAACGTCGACGAGGCGCTCGTGACCATGCGCCTGGGGCGGGACGAGTTGACCGCCAAGATGTCGGAGATCAACCAGTCGGCCGCCGTGAACAGAGCCCGCCTGGACGCTCTTCGGCGGCGTCTCGGCGAGATGGCGACGGCCGACGACGTGGAGGTCGAGGCGCTGTCGAGCCGCTCGGCGCGGGTGGCGGAGATCGAGGCCGACGTCGAGCGCCTGACCGCCGCCCATGAGCGGCGCCGGGCGGCGGCCGACGAGGCAGCGCGGCTCCTGGCCGATGGCGAGGCCGAGCGCGACCGCCACGCGATAGGCATCGAGTCGGCCCAGGCTGCGTTGCTCGAGCTGAAGTCGTCGTTGGCGGCCGAGATGCACCGGATCGAGTCGGCCGAGCGCGCGATCAAGGACCGTCGGGAGGAGATGTCGACGGCAACGGCGGCGCGTGACGACGCGGCCGCGGCCCTCGACCGGCACGCGGCGGAGCTGGCGCGCGCTTCGAGTGCCGTTGACGCCGCCGAGGCGGAGCGCGCCGCTCTCGCGGAGCGGGTCGCCGCGGCCGATGCCGAGATGCGGGCGGTGGCCGAGCGGCTGGCCGAGGCGCAAGCGGAGCACACGGCTGCGCGCGCCAGACTAGAGGCCCTCCGCGCCCGGTCCGAGGCGCTCGAGTCGCACTTCGGTGACCTCGATGCCGCGCTGGCCGTGACCAACGTTCTGGCCGAGGCGGGCGACGTAGCCGTAGTGGGCTCGGTGGCAGAGCTCATCGAGATGGACGGGGAGTGGCAGGCCGCTGTCGCCGCGGCGCTGGGTGACTTGGTGCACGCCGTCGTGGTGCGCGACGAGTCCGACGTCGACGGTGCTCTGAGCGTCGTTCGAGACCGGGGACCGGCTGGTCTGACCCTTGCGCCCATCGTGGCCGACGCGGCGGGCCACCGGCCGTGGACGAGCGAGCCGGGCGACATCAGAGCCTCGGACGTGGCGCGAGCCCCCGACGCAGAGGGTCTCGTCGAGGTGCTCTTGGGGGGGACCGTGCTCACGCCAGACCTCGCGTCGGCGCGCGCGGCGCTCCGGCGCGCCAGCCCACCCGCCCGCGCGGTGACGCGCTCCGGGCAGCTCGTCCTGCCGCGAGGCGTGGTCACGGTCGGCACCAAGGCGGAGGAGACCCTGCGGGTGCAGGCGGAACGACGCGAGCTGCCGGGTTCGATCGACGGCGCGGCCAGGGCGGTCGACCGACTCGCGGAGGCGATGGAGTCCGCCGCCGACCGCCGTCGCGAGCTCGAGTCCGAGCTGGGGGAGCTTGCGTCGGAGCGCCTCGAGCGTGACGAAGCGTACCGCGCCGCCGCCGACGAGCTCGCCGCGCAGCAGGCCGCGGGAGCTCGGGCGGAGCGCGAGCGCGACTGGTACGCCGAGACGGCCGATAGGCTCGCCCGAGAGGTTCTCACACTCGAGAGCCAGATCGCGCAAGGGCGGCGCTCGCTGGCGGAGAGAGAGCCGGAGGAGGACAGGCTGGCGGAAGAGCTGCGAGACGCCCGCGAGCGGCTCGAGGCGGCCGACCTGACCGCGGCGCGAGAGGCGGCGGCGGTGGCGGCAGCCGAAGCCAGCGCGGCTGCCCAGCAGCTAGCCGGCAGGCAGGCAATGCTCGACGCGGCGAGGCGAGACCTGGCGGAGGCATACGAGCGGCACGCGGCCGAGCAGATGCGGGGCGCCGCCATCGCCGAGGAGATGGAGCAGCTCCAGGCGGATGCGGAGCGGCTGGCGGTTGAGTCGCGGGACGTGAACCAGCGCCTCGAGGACCTCGAGAAGAGCCTGGCACCGGCGGAGGCTGCGGCGCGTCATGCCCGAACGGGATTGCACGGCCTGCTGTCGGCCGTCAGCGAGGCACGCGATGCGCTGTCCGCGGTGGAATCGCGCCTGGTCGACGCGCGGGTCTCCGAGACGCGGGCCGGAGACAGGCTCGAGCGGCTTGCCGAGCAGCTGCGGGTCGATGCGGAGGCGGTCGGCTGGGACGACGTCCCGGTCGCCGCCGCGGAGACGGCGGACCGGCTCGTGGCGATCGACTTGGGTTTGCCGCGCGTCACCGAGCTGCCGGACGGCATCGAAGAGGACATCGCTGTCATGCGCAGGCGGCTCCGGGCGATCGGGGCCATCGACCGCGAAGCGCTGGCGACGTATCGGGAGACTCGAGAGCGGCATGCGCACCTCGAGGAGCAGCGCGCCGACCTCGAAGGAGCGCGGGAGGACGTGACGGAGGTCCTTGACGCTCTCGCGGCGGAGATGGCGCAACGCTTCGATCAGACATTCGGCCTGGTGGCCGAGGCGTTTGCGGGGTTCTTCCCGCAGCTGTTCGGAGGCGGCGAGGCGGAGCTGGTGCTGCGTCGAGGCGGCGAGTCGGAGGAGGACGCCGAGCAGTCCGACGAATCCGAGCGCCGGGAGTCGGGCATCGACATCGTCGCCCGACCGCCGGGCAAGAGGCGCCAGCCGCTCGAGCTGCTCTCGGGCGGAGAGCGTTCGCTGACGGCCGTGGCGCTCATCTTCGCCCTTCTTCGCGTCAGCGGGACACCGTTCGTCGTGCTCGACGAAGTCGACGCCGCGCTCGACGAGGCCAACGTCGGTCGCTTCCGCGATGCGCTTCAGGCGCTCGCCTCCGACACGCAAGTGGTCATCATCACGCACAACCGCGGCACGATCCAGGCAGCGGACACCGTCTACGGTGTCACGATGCAGGACGACGGTGCCAGCCAGGTCATCAGCCTGCAGGTCGACGCGGACGAGTAACCTCCCGGCTGGCCACCAGAGCCACATGCCCCGGCCTGGCGATCGGACCTGGCCCCTGGTCCGCGGGCTGGGCCGACTCAAGTCGTCGCCGCGCATCTCCCGATGTGTCTGGGGCGTCAAACATCTGTAACGCGCCTGCGACCAACCGTTAACAATGAATTAACCAGCGGCCGCGTCTTTTGTTCACGCGCCGCGTTGTTATTGGTAAGAGTCGTGAGAATCGAGCCATGGCATTTCTAGCACGGCAGGGGCTGGCCGCCGCTATCGCGGTCGTCGCGTTGTTGCCTCTCCCCGGATCGGGCAACGTGACGACGGACGGCGCGTCGGTCTTGTCGGCTGCCCCGCTGCCGCAGCGCGCCGCCTCGGGCTCGGACCCGGGACCGGGACCATCACCCGCTAGCCACCCGCCGGCGGTCAGCGGCTCGGCGGCGCTCGGCGCGCGCCTCGCGCTGGAGCCGCGCGGCCGGAGCGCAGCACATCCCCCGATCCTCGCCGCGGTCGGTGCCGGCGAGGATGAGGACGGCTCGCGCGCCGTGTTCTGGGCCTGGGACTTCTACCAGGACCTCTACTACCTGGTGCGTGCCGAGCTAGTGTTCGAGGGCGAGGGCGCGCTGATCTACGTCGAGCATGGCGCCGCCGTGTCAGAGGGAGCAGTGAAGGGCCTTGGCGCGCTGTTCGAGGAGTCCGTGCTGCCCGGAGTCCGAACTGCCTACGGGAACGAGCCGCGGCCGGGCATCGACGGCATCGACGCCGTCACGATACTCATGCTCGACGTCCGCGACCCGCTGTACTACGGCGCCGAGCCGTACACGTACTACTCCGGCTACTTCGACCCCGTCAACGAGCGCCGCCAGGCCGAGCTCGATCTAGAGCTGCCGTACTACCGCTCCAACGAGCGCGAGATGATCTATCTCGACACTGCGCCGACGGTCGCGGGTGGCGAGGTCAACCGACAGACCATGGCGCACGAGCTCGCGCACCTCGTGCTGTGGTTCACGGATCCCGAAGAGGAAGAGTGGCTGGCCGAGGGCCTCAGCGAGCTGGCGGTGTGGCTGTCGGGCCTCGGGCACCCGCGCGAGCACATCACGGGCTTCCTGGCCTCTCCCGACGTCTCGCTCACGAGCTGGGTAGGCGACGTCCGCGACTACGGCAAGGTCTACCTCTTCATGCTCTACACCTATGAGCAGGCGGCCGACACCGACACGGGCGCCGACACGGTATGGCTGAGGCAGCTGGCGGCCCATCCGGGCCACGGGCTGGCGTCGTTGAGGGACGTCCTGCCCGTGGACCGCACGCTTGTCGAGCTGCTGCGCGATTTCGCGGTCGCGATCTACCGCGACGTGCCGACTGGGATCGACAGTCGCCTCGGCTTCGAGAGCCTCGACTTGGCCGACGCGCCCGTGGGGGAGCAGTTCATGCGCCCAGCGCCAGCGGTCCGCAGGCTCGCTGGAATGACGGCCGGGGAGGTCGAGCTCGCGCCGTGGTCGTGGAAGGGGCTCGAGTTCGCGCCGGGCAACGAGGCGGTGGACCTCGAGATCGTCCCCGACAGCGGCCTGTGCATCGGCTGGTATCCCGCCGTCGACCGCCGGAAGCCGGGCACGAGGTGCTTGGGCCCGGGCGAGGCGATGGCATGGCCGATGGCGACCGCCAGCGGCGGTGGCGAGCCCCTTCAGGTCTTCGTCGCGAACGGCTTGCCGCTGGCCAACAGGGCGGCCATCGCCGCCGCCCCGCATGCGGCCGCGCAAGGCGGCGTCGACGCGCTCTACGTTCCGCTGGCCATCGTTCGCTAGTCCGCCTCGAGGGGCTGCCGGCTTCACGCAGGAGCGCGGTAGCATGTCCCGCGGTTCCCCCACCGCCGGCTCTCGCAGAGCGCTTCGCGCGGTAGCGCGTCCCGCAGCCGCGACGACATAGCTCGTAGACTCTCCCACAGCAGGCGAAACCGCCAGCCAGAGACGCTGCGTTGTCTGGACGGCCTCTGGGGCGCATGTTATCATATCGCGCCGAGGACGCGGCACGCGTCCCGTTGTTGCCTGCCCCAATACCCCGCAGGTATGGTCTATTAGGAGACGGAGATCATGTCCCGAATCATTGGAGCCCGGCGATCCGGCGCGCTGGCCGCGGTGGCGCTTCTTGCGCTTGTCGCGACCCTGGCGGCGGTGGGATCGATTGACACCGTCCCGGTGCGCGCAGCGGCCCCACTAGCGCCAATGCAGCAAACGGAGGTCGACGGCAGCATCGTCACCGACACCGTGTGGAGCGCCGCCGGCAGCCCGTATCACGTGGTCGGCTCGACCACGGTCCGCGAGGGCGTGACGCTGACCATCGAATCGGGCGTGACTGTCGAGTTCGCCGAGACAGCGTCGCTCCGCGTGCAGGGCGCGCTGTACGTGAACGGCTCGTCACCTGACGACGTCGTGTTCACCTCGGACAAGACGGAGAAGGCGGCGGGCGACTGGCCGTCGCTCGAGATCGACACGGTAGGCCGGGCGGTGATCCACGGTGCGACCATCCAGTACGCGGGGAGGGGCAACCGCCACGCGCTGCGCTTGGAGGACGGCAACATCTCCGTCGATCAGGTGTTGATCGAGCGGGCCCTCGCGGCCGGCATCCTCGTTGACGGCCTCAGCGCCGTGATCCAGAACACCACGGTCCGCGAGTGCGGGGGTGAAGCGATCAGGATTGACGGGCCAAACGGCGACGATCCGCCCAACGTGGTGAATCTCACGAACCTGACGATCGTCGACAACGGGAGCGAGGCGGTGGTGGCCGACGCTGACGCCCACCTGGTGGTGTCCGGCACGACCGCCAACGGCAACGGCATCAACGGCATCTACATCAGCGGCGGCAAGACCCAAGGCGAGACGACCTGGACCGGGGGCGACCTGCCGTACGTAGTCAACAGCGGCCTTGTCGTCGGCAGCGACATGACGATCGGCTCCAACACGGTCGTCAAGTTCACGAGCAGCGGCTCGATGCGCGTCGATGGAGGGACGCTGACGGTCGACGGCGCGGCGGACGGCAAGGTCTACTTCACGTCGCTTGCCGACGACGACGCGTGCACGTCGACCGCGGTCGACTGCGACACCAACAACGACGGATCCGAGACCACCCCCGCCCGCGGCAGCTGGGACAAGCTGAACCTGGACGACGCCACGGGGCCGGTGACCATCAAGCACGCGGTGCTGCGCTACGGAAAGGGCCCGATCGTCAGGGTCAAGACGGAGAACGTCACCCTCGAGGACATCGACGTGTTCATGGTGACCGGCGACGGCGTGGAGATCGACACGGTCGACACCGCCATCTCCGACAGCCAGATCCGAGGCGCGGAGGACGCCGGCCTCGTCATCGACACCGAGAGCACGCGCCCGCTGACCATCGCCCTGACCGACAACAGGTTCTGCGAGAACGGCATTGCGGTGCAGATCAAGGACCCGAACGTCGATCTTCAGAACTCGGGCAACACCACGCGCTGCGAGACAGAGTCGGGCACTACCGAGTACACGAACGGCGTCAACGGATACGACATCTACGGCAACATGGAGGGCCCGCAGACGTGGCGCGCCGCGGACATGCCGTTCGTGGTCCGCAAGCGTCTGGAGCTTGCGCAAACTGCAGCGGTGCTGACGCTTGAGCCGGGGCTGCTCGTCAAGTTGGACGGCCAGGGCACGATCATCGCCGAGCGCGGCCAGCTGCGGTCGGGCGAGCCGGGCGGCGATAGGGTCCTGATCACGTCGCTGCGCGACGACTCGTGCACGGCCGACGAGGATGCTCCGACCGACTGCGACACCAACGGCGACGGCGACCGGGACACGCCGGCCGCCGGCGACTGGTACAACGTCAGCATTCGCCGGGGCGCGGCCGGCGCCATCCTGCACGACACCGTCATCCGCTATGGTGGCGACGAGAGCTCGTCCGAGGCCCAGCTCGACATCCAGAACTCGAACTCGATAGTCGAGGACTGCGAGGTCGCATACGGCAAGAAGGACGGGATCCGCGTCTACCAGACGGACACTACGCTGGTCGGCAACACCGTGCGGGACAACGAGCGTCACGGCATCAGGCTCGTCGGCGGCTCCGTGGCGATCGTCGTGGACCTGAGTCGCAACACCATCAGCGGCAACAAGGAGCACGCGATCGACGCGGACGCAAACGTCGAGGTCGTGCTCGACGGGACCAACGTCGTCGAGGCCAACGGGCGCAACGGCATCGTGCTCCACGGCGACTCGCGCGTCAGCCGCACGTGGCGCAACGGCGCGCTGGCCTTCATCTTGTCGGACGACGTGGACGTGATCGGCTTGTCGACGCTCACCATCGAGCCGGGCGTCGTCGTCAAGCTCGAGAACGGCGCGGTGCTCAGCGCGCGCGATGGCAAGCTGATCGCCGAGGGCGGCAACCAGCCGAGCGAGCGCATCGTCTTCACGTCGGTCGCCGACGACACTCACAAGGGCAACTCCAACCCCAACGACGGCGACATATTCCCGAAGCCGGGCGACTGGGGCGGCATCGACTTCGAATCGTCCGGCCAGGGCGGTTCTTTGATGAACGTCGACGTCTTCTACGCCGGCTCCGGCAACACCCCAGCCCTCACGATCGCGCACGAACAGGTTGCGGTCGAGGGCGTGCTGTTGCAGGACGGCGGGTCGACCGGCGTGCTCGTCGAGGACGTCAACGCCTCGCTAGAGGGCCTCGTCATCAAGAACATGCACGGCACGGGCATCAGCCTCGAGACAGAGGAGAGCATCGAGCCGACCGTCAAGGACAACGAGATCACCGGCTGCGGCGCGGCGGTCGTCATGGACGGCAACGTCGAGCCTCAGCTCGGCGGCAACGTGGCCGAGGACAACACGATAAACGGCATCGTCGTCAAGGGCTCGATCGACGTCACCCGCAACTGGCAGGCCGGCGACCTGGTGTTCGTGATCGACGATGTGATCCCGGTCGGCCAGTCGGCCATGTTGAGGATCGAGGCCGGAGCCGTCGTCAAGTCTCAGCTCGACTCGTATCTCGTCGTCAGGCGCGGCGGGCTGGAGATCCCCAAGGCCGACAGCGGCGACGCCATGGTCACGATGACGTCCATCCGCGACGACACGTGTGGCGCCGGCGTATCGGGCGAGTGCGACACGAACAACGACGGCGACAACACCGTCCCGCGGCCGGGCGACTGGCGTGGGGTGAAGATCGAGAACGGCGTGCGCTCGGTGGTCATCGACGGGCTGTGGATAGACCACGCCGGCAGCTTGGAGGCGGCAATAGAGATCGAGCGCGACCTCGTCGAGGTCCTGAACTCGGTCATCATCCGATCCGGGACGCACGGAATCCTGATCGACGACGTCTCGGCCGTGATCCGCAACAACCTCTTCGCCGACAATGTGGAGTACGGCCTCAAGCTGAGGCACGCGGCGAGCGCGGAGGTCGAGGGCAACGTCTTCACAGGCAACAGCCGGCCGGTGGAGCACCGGGCGGATGGCCTCACGACGATGGAGAACAACGTCGCCATCGGCAACGTCGACGACGCGATGCTCTACTGCGCCGACGTCACTCAGGCGCAGACATGGCCGAACGATCTGGTGCGCGAGGTCGACTGCAAGGTGACGGTGTTGGACGGCCTCCTCAAGATCGAACCGGGGGCGGTGCTGCTGTTCAACGGCACCTCGTCGGGCATCGACGTCGAGTCCGAGCTCCACGTCGAGGGCGTCACCATGTCCGGCGCGGGCGACGCGCCGGTTCCCGGCTCTTGGGGCCGCATCCTGTTCGACGAGAACAGCCGCGGCGGCTACGTGCGACACAGCCAGCTCATGTACGGCGCCAGCGACGAGAGCATGATCGAGTCACAGACGGCGAGCTCCGTCGAGATCACGTTCAACACGTTCCGCCGCGCCAGCGAGGGTGTGATCAAGCTAGGCGAGCAGGTCGCCTCGAAGGTCTCCGGCAACGTCATCCGCGACGTCAACGACGACAAGGGCTCGGGCATCGCCGTGGTCGGCGCGGGCAGCCAGCGCGAGCTGACGTACAACCGCATCGCCAACGTGGTGACGGGCATCGTCACCAGCCGGGACGCCACGCCGCTCATCCGCCAGAACAGCTTGGAGGGCACCGGGACAGGCGTGGAGAACAAGTCGAGCCACGACATCTGCGTCGACGCGCAGCACAACTGGTGGGGCGCGACCTCGGGCCCGTGGGACGAGGACAAGACGCTGGACGCTTGCCGGCTCGAGGACAACAAGGGCCAGGGCGTGTCGGTCACCAACGACGTCAACTACATGCAGTGGCTCGAGACCGCGCCGCCGCAGGTGCCGATGATCCGGACGCCGCGCTGCGGGGTCACGAGCGACAGCCAGCCGCGGGCGACCGGCTCGACCTCGCCGCACGTGAACGTCAACGTCTACGATGGCAACAGCGCGACACCCGGGGTGCCCATCGCCACCGGGGAGTCGAACGAGCGCGGAGAGTTCGAAATCGAGCTCGACCTGTCAGCCGGCGAGCACCGGCTCAGCCTCGAGGCCGTGTCCGGTGAGCGCCGCAGCCCGGTGTCGGGCTTCCGCATCATCGAGGTGGCGGACACTGACGTGGACCCGGCCGGCATCAGGTTCGAGTACGGCACCGGCTCAGGCAACAGGGTGCAGCCGCTGCGCGACGTGTCCGGCTGCTCCACCGCCTGCGGCGGCCCGACGAGCGGTCGCGTCAAGGTCCCGGCCGACGCCGATGTGCGCGTCATCGCACCGATCGACGGCTCGCCGTCGACGGTCGAGTTCGTGCAGGCGGGCCAGGCCCCGCAGGCGATGCGATACGACGGCAGCATCGGGGCGTACGCCACCGGCTGGTTCAAGCCGGTGTCGGGCTCGTTCACCATCAAGGTCGACGGTGATCAGGGTGACCAGTGTCTCGGCTACGTCTACCTGGGTCGCGAGAGCGTCGTGTTCTTCGACTCGGGCGCGACCGGCGACCCCGCCGAGACGCCCAGCGGTGACCCGTTCGTCTTCGACTTCGAGTCGGGCAGCACCGGCTGGGTGCCGGGCCACCCGTGGGCCCTGATCGACGACCCCAACCACAGCCACAGCAAGACGCACGCGTGGCACGACAGCCCGGGCGGAACCTACCCGCCGGACTCCGATCTCGAGTTGCGGGCCCCGGGACCGATCGACCTGCGAACGGTCACGGCTCCGCAGTTGACCTTCTGGCACTACTTCCGGCTGGCCAACGACCGAGCGATGGTCGAGATCAGCCTCGACGGCGGCGAGACCTGGACGGAGCTGATCCGCTTCACGGGCACGATCGGACAGTGGCAGAGCGAGGTGGTCTCCCTCGAGGAGTACGCCCGCGAGCCGCGCGTCTGGCTCCGCTTCCGCCTGCGATCCGGCTCGTCGCAGGAAGACGACGGCTGGTACATCGACGACGTGTCGATCACTCCGGGCGGCGCGCTCAACGGGCGCTACGACAAGGGCGAGCCGCTGGTGTCCGGCGCCGAGGTCGAGCTCGAGCGCCACAACGTCGACACCGGCGAGTGGCTGCGCTGGCGCGGCACAATCACTGGGCAGCAGAACCCGCAGACCACCGGCGACCCCGGCAGCTACGGCTTCTACTACCTCGAGCCGGGCGAGTACAGGGTCACCGTCGTCAAGCAGGCGCAGGGCGTGCACAGAAGCCCGCCGCAGATTGTCTGGGACGGCGTGTTCGAGTACGACGTGCCGATGACCGGCGGCCTGCCCAGCTATCTGCCGGTGGTGCTCAAGAACCGCCGGCTCCAGTAGGGGTCAGCGTCGGGCCGGCCGGTCCGCCGACCGGCCCGACTCACCTCACCGGACCGCAACTACCGCGGCGGTGGCCGAGTGGCCACCGCCGCGGTCTTTGCGTTTTCCCTCCGAGGATTGCGGAGCTAGCTTGCGAGGCCGGGATTGCGGTGCGTCGTGTCTCGGATCGGAGCCGGCGAGCTAGAAGCCGTCTACGGCGAGGCAGCGCTTGGTCACCTGGTACGGAACCGATCGCCCGCAGGTCTCGGTCACGAACGAGACGCACAGCTGAGTCGTGCCGAACGGCGACGGGCTCTTCTTGAGCTCGACGTCGCCGTCCAAGGAGAACAGCACGCTCGGCTCAACCATGACGTCCTGCCGGGCCGCGTGCCCGAACTGCTCGGCGCCAACGTCCTGACTCTCGATCGTCACCAGTATGTCGACGAGCTTGACCGGGAAGACCGACCTGTTCACTACTTGCGCGCGGTACTCAACCGTCTGCGGATCGCGACCTTCAAGGAGTCGCGCGTACGCGACCTCGAGACCGACCTCGATGTCCTCAGGGTCGCCGCAGTGCGGCGTCGCTGTGGCCCGAGGAGCCGGCGCGTCCGTCGGCGGCACCTGCGTGGGCGGCGGAGCCGTCGGGTACCGCGGCTCCGCCGGCTTCTCGGTCGCCACGATCACTATCTGGCCCACGGTCGGCGTCGGGCTGGACTGCGGATCCGTGCCCAGCGCCGGCGTGTACACCCCGCGCGAGTGGACCGCGTCCTCCACCAGCACCAGCGGCTGGTCGGTCGCCCACACGCGGCCATCGGGCCGCGGGTCGGAGTAGGCGTCGGCCTCCAGCGGCGTGACCGGCCCGCCGCCAGGCGATGCCGCTGCCTGATCCACCGTCCCCGGCTGCGTGCCCGGCTCGATGATCACGACGGTGTCACCGAAGTAGTCGCCCGTGTCGACCGCCGCTGGCTCGCGCTCGAGCACGACCGCCTCCTGGCGGTAGACGATCTCCGGGCTCTGGCCGTCGATGCCATCCAGTCCAGCCCGCGCCGCGCTGCTGCGACGCACATCCGCCGCCCCGTACAAGATCGTGGTCAGGCATGCAAAGCCCGCCAAGGCGGCCCATACGTCCAGCTGGCGTCGATGAACGGTCGCGTAGTCCATGCGATCGGCGAGGACCGCATACACTACAACGGTCGCCACCGCCGCGGCTAGCGCGAGCAGGCTGGCGGTCATGTCGACAGTATACGATTCGGCACGCGCCGTTGCAAGGGCCTCGACGAGCGCCGACCGCCGGGGTCGGGGACATCAACGCGCTTCGGCGGCGGCGCTCGTCACTTGGTTACTGTATTCTTAATGTGGTATGCTCGATCCGACCCACAGCGTCGGCGGAGCGGCGTCGTCGCCTAGCCGCACGCTCGTGGCGGAACTGCGGGGAGCGCCTTGAACTCGTTCAAGCACATACCGCCCGCGCTAGTTGCGTGCGCCGTCCTAGCGGCATGTGCCGGCCCCGACGGGGAGGTCGTGGGACTCGACGTCTACCGGGCGCGGCTTGACGCGCTCGCGGACCAGCGGTTCTTCCAGACGACGCGCATCGAGGACCGCAACGGCGTCCTGCTTGCGGAGATAGCTCCCCACGGCCACCGGACATGGGTTACCCTGAACGATGTTGCGCCCACCCTGCGCGATGCCGTGATCGCCACCGAGGACCGGACGTTCTTCACGAACGAGGGCGTCGACATCGGCCGCGTCGCCAAGGCGGCCGCCCAGAACGCGCTTGCCGGCGACACCGTCTCCGGCGCCTCCACGATCACGATGCAGCTGGTCAGGATCGTTGCTTTCGACCCGTCCGAGAGATACGAGCAGACGCTCGAGAGGAAGCTGCGCGAGGCGCATCTCGCCGCCGAGATCGACTCCCAGTACACCAAGGACGAGGTGCTCGAGGCCTATCTGAACGTCGCCTTCTTCGGCTCGCGCGCCTACGGCGTGGAGGCGGCCGCCAACACGTACTTCGGCACCTCGGCGGCCGAGCTCGACACCGGCCAGGCCACGCTAATCGCGGGGCTCCTGCAGGCGCCGTCGGCGCTCGACCCGCATGTCAACTTCGAGGGCGCTCGGGAGCGCCAGCGCGTCGTGCTCTACAGCATGGTCGCCGCCGAGATGATGACGCAGGAGGACGCCGACCGCGTGTGGGCGCAGCCCCTCGAGCTGTCCGACCCGCCGCCCCCTGTCGCGCGGCGCGCCCACCACTTCGTGGACTACGTCTTGGCGGCTCTCCCGCGCGTCCTGGGCCCGCAGCTGGCGGCGCAGGGCGGGTTCACGGTCACGACGACTCTCGACATCGACCTCAACGACGAGCTTGGTGAGATCGCCCGACGGCACGTAGAGACGCTGCGGAGCGAGCACAACCTGGGCGACGCCTCGGTGGTGGCGTTGCGGCCCGGCTCCGGTGAGATCGTCGGGATGGTGGGCGGCATCGACTACAACGATCCGAACGGCGGGCAGGTCAACGTGGCGGTCAGCCCCCGTCAGGTGGGGTCAGCGTTCAAGCCCATCACTTACGCCGCGGCGCTCGACCGCGGCTACAGCCCGGCCAGCCTGCTCTGGGACGTGCCGTTCGAGTTCGATGCCGGGGACGGGACGGTCTACAGCCCTGTGAACTACGATGGCCGCTACAACGGACCAGTGCGCCTGCGGCAGGCGCTCGGCAACTCCCTGAACGCGGCGTCGGTGGGGCTGCTGGCGGCGCTGGGCGTGGAGCCCGTGCACGAGCTGGCTCGCGAGATGGGCTTGTCGCTCGATCCCGACCCGTGGCAGTACGGCCTCAGCTTGACGCTCGGCGGCGCCGAGTCGACGCTGCTCGAGCTGACGGGCGCGTTCGCGGCTCTCGCGGCTCGCGGGGAGCATGTCGAGCCCACGTCGATCCTGCGCGTCAGCCGGCTCTCGGACGGGCAAGCGATCTACGAGCACCAGCCGCGACCGGACCCGGTCGTCGGGCGGTACACCGCCTGGCTGATGTGGGACATGCTGTCGGACCCGGCCGCGCGGCAGCCGGCGTTCCCGGCCGCCAGCCCTCTCGAGACATCGCGCCCCACAGCGGTGAAGACCGGCACGACCAACGACTTCCGCGACAACTTGACCGTCGGCTTCACGCCGTACATAGCGATCGGAGTGTGGACGGGCAACAAGGACGGCAGCCCTATGCGCGACGTGCTGGGCATCACGGGCGCCGCCCCGATCTGGCACGACGCCATGGAGTACGTGCTCGCCGACGAGGCGCTGCGCGTGGTTCTCGGTGACGGGCTGCTGCCCGACGACGAGCCCCAGGCGCCCGCGGGCATAGTGCGCGCCGACGTCTGCGACCTGAGCACGCTGGACGGCCGGGGCTCATGCACCATGCGCACCGAGGTGTACGCGCCCGGCCGGCCCCTCGGCGATCGTGGCCAAGTGTTCGAGTGGCTGACGATTGGCGGGGCGGGGACCGGCGCGAGCGGCTCCGCCGGGGCGAGGTGCGCCGTCACGTCGGCTCCGGGCGAAGGCAGGTTGTATCTGCTCCCGCCGGAGCGCGCGGACCTCGCGGACCAAGTGCGGCGCTACGCCGTCGGGAGGGGCCTGGCCGTTGCGCCGCCGATCTGTGGCGGCGCGGCGACGTCCGCGTCCACGACGCAGTGACCGATGAGAGCTTGCGACGTGTCTGAACGAGCCGCCCGCAGCGCCGCGCGCACCGCGCCGGCGCCGAGGCGTATGTCTTCTGTGTCGAACCCGGTATCTTCTGTGTCGAGCCGGCTCCTGGTGGCCCCAGTGCACCAGGATCCACATGAGGGCGAGCAGCCCCGGGGAGCCGCGAGTGTCACCGTCGTGTGGCCGCGCGCTCCAAGAAGGAGGAGTGAAGATGCGTAGGAAGCTGAGTTGGCAGCCGCTATTGCTGGCGGTGGCGCTTATCGTCGTGGCCGTCCCGGCAGTGGCTGCCGCCACGATCGCGACCGAGGACGAGGACTACGTCTTGGCCCAGGGCGAGACCGTCGAGGGCAACCTGTACGTTGCCGCCTCGAAGGTCACCGTCGAGGGCACCGTCACCGGCGACCTGGTCGCCACCGGCGAGACCGTCACGATCGGCCTCGGCGGTGTCGTGGAGGGCGACGTGATCGCCGCCGGACAGGAGGTGCGAGTCGAGGGCACGGTGGAGGGCGACTACAGGGCCGCCGGATTCAGCGTCGTCCTCGACGACAACGCCGCCGTCCGCGGCGACATGACGGCGATGGGCTTCAGCGTCGGCGCCGGCGACGGCAGCCTCATCGGCGGCGACGTCCTCAGCGCGGGCTATCAAGGCTACTTCGACGGCGACATCGTCGGCGACCTGCACTTCGGCGGAGTAGGGCTGGAGATAGGCGGGAGCGTGGCGGGCTCGGTCAAGGCCGACGTCGCCAGCGACACCGAATCGTCCGACTGGATGGATTTCGTCCCGTTCCCGGCCACACTCGACCGCACGGTGAACCCCGGCCTGGACGTAGGCCCGGATGCCGAGGTCGGCGGTGACCTCGAGGTGACCAGCCCCGAGGAGCCCGACGTCCGTGAGGCCGCCATCGCCGGGTCGGTGGACTACGAGAAGACCGAAGTCGACGAGGACGGCGAGCCCGAAGAGGAGCGAAACGCTGCCCTGGACTGGCTGATCGGCACGGTCAAGGACTACGTCTCGCTGCTGATCGTTGGCTTGCTCCTCCTGTGGATCTGGCCCGGAACGATGTCCACCGCGGCCACGGTGATCTCGCGGCGCCCGCTGCCGAGCTTCGGTTGGGGCCTGGTCACTGTCGCGGTGGCCGTCGTGCTGGCGATCGCCATCCCGATCATCGCGATCATGCTGGCGGTGTTCCTCGGCATTATCGGCCTCGAGCCGCTGATCGGCCCGGTCCTCGCGGGCGCCGGCCTGCTCTGGTCGATCGCCACGTTCGGCACGTACCTGCTCGGCTGGGCGGCGAGAATCGTGGTGGCCGTCTGGATCGCCAGTGCGATCCTCGGCCGCGGCGCGCCGAACCTATCGGAGAACCGCGTCGCCCTGCTGATGCTCGGCCTGCTGGTGTTCGTGCCCGTGACCAACATCCCGTGCATTGGCGTCCTAATCGAGATAGTGCTCGTGCTGCTAGGAATCGGCGCATTGGAGGCGCATACCTGGCTAAGCTGGCTGTCGTATCGCGACTCGGAGCCGGCTCCGCTAGCCGAGTTTTAGGGTCGTCTCGGCACATCGCGCACCCGGGCAAGCTCCGCCGCACGCGGCGGCGGGGCTTGCCCGCACGCCGGCGCCCCGAGACTGCGGCCGTGCTGGCGGCGGGTAGCCCGGACAACTCACAGCATCGTTCCTGGCGCTTACGACGTCATGCTCTGTGGACCGCACTACCGCTCGCGGCGGCGGCCCGGAGGTGGCGTTGTCCCTGTTCTTGCGATATCCTGTACGCGAAGCGAACGCGTTCGACACACGAACGCGTAGTTTCGTGTACCAAACCGGCGGGCGATCCGCCGCCGGCGTCGCCGCAAGGCCCCTACGAGCCCTGCGCCCGCCGCACGCGACGGGGAGTAGTGCGTTGATCGAAGGCCTGGGCCACGTGAGACTGGAGGTGACGGACCTCGCACGGTCCATCGCCTTCTATCGCGATGCCTTGCGCTTCGAGCTCGATCACGAGGAGCCTCAGGACGACCCGCCCCTGGCGTTCCTGCGCGCGGGCGATCTGACGCTCGTGCTGGCTGAGAGGCGCACCGCGGGGCGCCGCCGCCGCGACAACGGCGTGCTCCTCTCCATCGAAGTCACCGCGGTCGACGCATATCACGACGCGCTCGTGGCCCGTGGAGTTGCGCCGTCGGCGCCGATCGACGGCCCCGTCGTGCGGCAGTTCTCGGTCCGCGACCCGGACGGCTACGAGTGGCGCTTCCTGGAGAGCATGAGCTAGCTCGTCGTTCGGACCGCCCTCGCCAACCGCCATGCAGCCCAGCCGCGTCCCGTCGCGGGACATGCGTCGCGCCCCGCGTTTCCGCAGCAGCACTGCTATTCTTGAGTCTTGCTCGTCGGCGACCGCGGCGGCGCCCGTCACGGCGTCGAGATTCGCAGAGCTGGTCAGGACGCGTCCCCATGCCGCAGGACAAGCTGGTCGTGCGCGGCGCGCGCGAGCACAACCTCAAGGACATAGACGTCGAGATCCCTCGCGACAAGCTAGTGGTGATCACGGGGATCTCGGGCAGCGGGAAGAGCTCACTGGCGTTCGACACGATCTACGCCGAGGGCCAACGCCGCTACGTCGAGAGCCTGTCGGCCTACGCCAGGCAGTTCCTCGGGCAGATGGAGAAGCCGGACGTCGATCACATCGACGGACTGTCGCCGGCGATCTCGATCGACCAGAAGGGCGCGAGCCACAACCCGCGGTCGACAGTGGGCACGGTGACCGAGATCTACGACTACCTCCGCCTGTTGTTCGCCCGCATCGGTGTGCCGCACTGCCCCAGCTGCGGGCAAGTCGTCGCGCGCCAGGCACCGGACCAGATCGCGGACGCCATCTCCGCGATGCCCGACGGCGCCCGGATCATGCTGCTCGCGCCGCTCGTGCGCGAGCGGAAGGGCACTCACGAGACAGTGTTCGAGGACATCCGCAAAGCCGGCTTCGTGAGGGTGCGCGTCGACGGTCGCATCTATGACGTCAACGACCCCATCGAGCTGGACAGGTCGCGCCGGCACACGATCGACGTCGTTGTCGATAGGTTGGTCGTCCGCTCCGACCCGAGCGCCGCGCTCGACCGCGCTCGGCTGCTCGACTCCGTGGAGACCGCGCTCGAGCACGGCGGCGGCGTGCTGTCGACCGTCGAGGTCGACCGCGACGGCAAGGCCATCGAGGAGCGGCTGTTCAGCACGCACTTCGCCTGCCCCGAGTGCGGCGTCAGCCTGCCGCCGATAGAGCCGCGCTCGTTCTCCTTCAACTCGCCGCAGGGAGCGTGCCCGGCGTGCCAGGGCCTTGGGAGCCAGCAGCGCGTCGATCCGACGCTGGTGGTTCCTAACCCCGATCTGTCCATCGCCGCCGGCGCCATCGCGCCGTGGTCGAGGACCCGCAACGACCGAGACTACTTCGTCCAGCTGCTGTCAAGCGTGGCGGAGGCGTACAGCTTCGACCTCGACGCGCCGTGGCGGGAGCTGCCGCGCGAGGCGCGAGACGTGGTCCTCAACGGCTCCGGTGCGACCGAGGTCGAGGTTTCCTTCCGCAATCGCCGCGGCGACCTGCGTCACTACTCCACTCGCTTCGAGGGAGTGATCGCCAACCTGGAACGGCGCTACGACGCGACCGAGTCGGACTACGTCCGGTCGGAGATAGAGCGGTTCATGACCGCGCGACCGTGCCCCGCCTGCGGCGGCGGCCGCCTGCGCCCGGAAATCGCCGCGGTGACCGTCGCCGGCCGCAGCATCGTGGACGTCACGGCCGATCCCATCCACAAGCTGCTCGAGTGGACACGGGGACTGAGGTCGGGCTCCCGGGACGGCGCACCGGGCAGGGGGTCGCCCATCGCGGCGGCCGAGCGGCTCTCGGCGCGCGACCTGGTCATTGCCAGCGAGGTGCTCAAGGAGATCGAGCAGCGGTTGCGGTTCCTGGTGGACGTCGGCCTCGACTATCTCACTCTCGACCGCGAAGCGCGCACGCTGGCCGGCGGCGAAGCGCAGCGCATCCGGCTGGCCACGCAGATCGGCAGCCAGCTGATGGGCGTGCTCTACATCCTCGACGAGCCGTCCATCGGGCTGCACCAGCGCGACAACGCCCGGCTCATCCGCACGCTGCTCGACCTGCGCGACGTGGGCAACACCGTTCTG
>JBJYWW010000089.1:0-4750 GCA_046259645.1 Anaerolineae bacterium | reverse complement strand
GAGGCGGAGCTCGACGGCGACGGCGTCATCCGCGAAGCCTCCTCGTCGGGCACGATGGTGCGCGGCATCGAGACGATACTGCGCGGGCGCGACCCGCGTGAGGCCTGGGCGTTCGCCCAGCGCGCGTGCGGCGTGTGCACCGCCGTGCACGCGATTGCGTCGGTGAGGGCCGTCGAGGACGCGCTCGGGATCGAGATCCCGCGCGCCGCCAACATCATCCGCAACCTGATTGTCGCCCAGCAGTATGTGCACGACCACGTGATGCACTTCTACCACCTCCACGCGCTCGACTGGGTCGACGTCATCTCGGCGCTCGACGCGGACCCGGCCGCGACGGCGGCGCTGCAGCAGTCGATCAGCGACTGGCCGCAGAACGGAGCCGACCACTTCGCGGAGATGCAGCGGCAAGTCCAGGCGATCGTCGACAGCGGGAGCCTGTCGGTCTTCGCGAACGGGTACTGGGGCCATCCGGAGTACCGCCTGCCGCCCGAGCTCAACCTGCTGGCGCTGACGCACTACTTCGAAGCGCTCGACTGGCAGGCCGAAGCGACCACGACCCACGTCGTGTTCGGCGGGAAGAACCCGCACCCGAACTTCGTCGTCGGCGGCGTGCCGTCACCAATCGACATGTCCAGCCAGACGGCGATCAACGCCGACCGGCTGGCGGCGGTCTCGGCCAGCATCGACCGGATGCGGGACTTCGTAGCGCAGGTCTACCTGCCGGACGCCTTGGCCATCTCCTCGTACTACACCGACTACGCGTCGGTCGGCGAGGGTCTCGGCAACTTCCTCACCTGGGGCGAGTTCCCGGCCGGCGCCGCCGGCGACTTGTCCGGGCTGCTGGTGCCCCGGACGCTCATCCTCGGCCGGGACCCGGCGGCCGCGATCGTGCCGGACCCCCGCGACACCGAGCGCATGCAGGAGCATGTCGCGCGCTCGTGGTACACGCACGCCGGTGGGCGCGACGAGGGCCGCCACCCGTGGCGCGGCGAGACCACCCTGGCCTACACCGGCCCGGAGCCGCCTTACGACCACCTGGACGTCGAGCGCCAGTACTCGTGGCTGAAAGCGCCCCGCTGGGACAACACGCCGGTCGAGGTGGGGCCGCTGGCGCGGGTGCTGGCGATGTACGGCACCAATGAGCAGGTGGCCGGTCTCGTCAATGAGTTCCTGGCAACCGTGGGACTGCCGTTCGAGGCGATGTACTCGACGCTAGGGCGCACGGCGGCTCGCGCGATCGAAACGCAAGTGGTGGCGGACGCCATGGCCGGGATGATGACCGACCTGGAGACGGCCATCGCCGACGGCGACCGCGAGACGCACAACGACGCGATGTGGGATCCGGCAACCTGGCCGCGCTCGGCGCGTGGCTTCGGCTACACGGACGCCCCGCGAGGAGCGCTCGGGCACTGGGTAGTGATCGAGGACGATCGGATCGCCAGCTACCAGATGGTGGTGCCGACGACTTGGAACGCGTCGCCGCGCGACCAGCTGGGCCAGCCCGGCGCATACGAGGCGGCGTTGGTGGGCGTCAAGCTCGCCCGCACCGACTGGCCGTTGGAGATCCTCCGCACCGTGCACTCGTTCGACCCGTGCATGGCGTGCGCTATCCATCTCGCGCGCGCGCGGTAGGGCTGGAGCGGCGTGACGGGCAAGGGGCCGAGCGCGGTCGTCCTCGGCGTCGGCAACACGTTGTGCAGCGACGAGGGGGTCGGTGTCCACCTGCTGGGCTCTCTCCAGGACCGCCTCGCGCCGAGCGCGAGCGACGTCCGCTGGATCGACGGCGGGACGCTGGGCCTCAGGCTGCTGGAGGTAGTGGAGAGCGCCAGCCACCTGCTCGTGCTGGATGCGGTGAGCGCGGGCCGGGCGCCGGGGACGTTGGTCGAGCTGCGCGGCTCGGACCTGATGGCCGCCGCGCGTGGCGCGGCCGAAGGCGCGCAGCTGTCTGGGCACGAGACGGGGCTGGCCGATGTGCTGGCGCTGGCGCACGCGCGTGCGAGACTCCCGGAGCACTTGCGGCTGATCGGAATCGAGCCTGATGACCTGTCCCTGGGCCTCGATCCGAGCCCTGTCGTAGCCGCGGCCATGCCCGCTGCGGTCGACGCGGCCCAGGCGGTTCTCGCCGGCTGGGGGCTGCTCCGCCCTCCGGCGGCCGGCTAGGGAGCGTCGGGGTCGATCGCCCGATAGAGCGCCTGGGTGCCCTGCCGGGCGCCGCCCAGCTCGACGACCTGCGAGTACATCTCCTCGGCCAGCTCGAGACCGTTCAGCTCGAGCCCCATCGCGTCCGCCTCGGCGAGCGCGATGTGGATGTCCTTCAGGAAGTGCTCGACGAAGAAGCCAGGTCCGTAGTCGCCGTCGACGACGCGGGGATACAGGTTGGAGAGGCTCCAGCTGCCGGCCGCGCCGGCGCCGATCGACTCCAGCACGGTCCGCGGGTCCAGGCCCGCGTGTCGGGCGTACGCCAGGGCCTCCATCACGCCCATCATGTTCGAGGCAATGACGATCTGGTTGCACATCTTGGTGTGCTGCCCACTGCCGGCCGGGCCTTGCAGGACGATGGTCCGGCCCATGGTCTCTAGCAGCGGCAGAGCCGCGGCGAACGCGTCCGCGCTGCCGCCGACCATTATCGACAGCGTGCCGTCGCGCGCTCCGACGTCTCCACCGGACACCGGTGCGTCCAGGGCCTCGATCCCTCGCGCGCCCGCCGCCGCGGCGATCTCCTGAGCCAGCGCGGGCTCGCTCGTGGTCATGTCGATCGCAACGGCGCCCGGCCGCGCGTGGGCGAGCACTCCGTCCGGCGCCAGGTAGACCTCCCGCACGTCGCTGGGGAAGCCGACGATCGACACGACGAAGTCGGCGTCGGCCACGGCGTCGGCGATGGTCGGCGCCCACGACGCGCCCGCCTGCAGTACGTCCGCCGCCTTCGAGGGCGTCCGGGTATGAACGACGAGCGGGTAGCCCGCGCTCATGACGTTGAGCGCCATGCTCCGGCCCATCACGCCCGACCCGATGAAGCCAACCTTGCCCAGCTCGACCGTCGGTTCCGTCATTCTGTCTACTCCTCGGCGCAACAAGCTCGGCGGACGCGGACGAGCGGCCCGCCACGGCGGCCCACGCAGGATGGCAGCCGCGGCGACCGGCGGCCAATCCGGGCCGCGCCGGACGGCGCCGGTCGGCCGGACCGTCCCCGGCCGTCGGACCAGCTCAATTGTAACCTCGGGCGCCCGATGATATCCTCTCCGGCGTTTGCCTGGGGCCGACAAAGGGCCATGTGGCGGTCACGAGCGCTCTGAGCGGCTCGGCCGCCATGGCACGTGATGAAGCCACGGCGACGTCGTGTCGCCGAGTCGCGAAGCGCCCGACCGACGGGTGCCCACGTCGCCCCACTACCACCGGAGCTTATCCTCACCCATGCCGCACTCACGCATAGCCGCATTGCTGGTCGCCTGCGCGGCAGCGGCGCTCGCCGCTGCGGGCTCGCCCGCCACCAGCGTCCGCGCCCAGGCGCCGACTCCCGAGCGTTTCCTGTTCGAGATCGCGCCGCAGGACGGCGTGGGGCAGTTCGACGCCCCGGTGTCGGTCGCCAGCGCGGCTGACGGCTCAGTGTATGTCGCCGACACGCGCAACAACCGCGTGCAGAAGTTCACGGCCGCCGGCCTGTTCCTCGCCGCGTGGGGCGCGACAGGTGACGGGCAGGGGCAGTTCAACGAGCCCCGCGGGATCGCGGTCGGACCCGGCGGGCGCGTGTACGTGGCCGACACTGGCAACCACCGCGTGCAGGTCTTCGAGGCCGATGGCCGGTTCGTGCGGTTGTGGGGCGAGCATGGCGACGCGCCCGGCGAGCTGGACGAGCCCTCGGGGCTGACCGTCGATGACCGCGGAGCGATCTTCGTCGTGGACACGGGCAACAACCGGGTCCAGACGTTCACGGCAAGCGGCGAGCAACTAGGTGCGTGGGGCGGTCCGGGCGATGCGTCGGGCCGTTTCGATCTCCCGCTCGACGTCGCGGTGGCGCCGGACGGCACGGTGTACGTCACCGACACCTTCAACGATCGCGTACAGTGGTTCTCTTCGGAGGGCACGTTCGGCGGTCAGTGGGGCGGATCGGGCAGCGGCGACGGCCTGCTCGTTCGCCCATGGGGCTTCGCCGTCGATTCGTCCGGCAACGTGGTGGTGTCCGATAGGGACAACCACCGAGTGCAGGTGTTCGACGCTCGCGGGGCTCATCGCCTCACCTACGGTGTCGCTGGCCGCGGCGTGGCCCAGTTCTCCGCGCCGGCCGGCGTCGCGGTTGGGGCCGACGGGTCGCACTACGTGGTCGATCGCGGCAACCACAGGGTCCAGCGGCTGAGCCCGAGCGGCGAGTTCCTCGGCACCTGGGGTGCGATCGGCAGCGGCGCGGGGCAGTTCATCGAGCCGATGGGCGTGGCCGTGTCCGCTGACGGCACTGTATACGTCGCCGACACCGGCAACGACCGCGTCCAGCTGTTCACTCCGTCAGGGCAGCATGTCGGCAGCTGGGGCTCGTACGGTGACGGTCCCGGCGAGCTCCTCGACCCATCTGGCATCGCGGTGGCGCCTGACGGCACGGTGTATGTCTCGGACTCCGGCAACGGGCGTGTACAGCGCTTCACCGCGTCAGGCGAGCACCTCGCCGAGTGGGGTGAGCCCGGGCGAGCCGACGGGCAGTTCAACCGACCGTCCGGGATCGCCGTGGGCCCGGACGGCACAGTCTACGTCGCCGACTCTC
>JBJYWW010000088.1:0-3826 GCA_046259645.1 Anaerolineae bacterium | reverse complement strand
GTTCGACCCCCACGGCTGGCCGTTGATGAACGGCACGAGCGCCCGGCCGGACTCGCCCGCGGCGGCGTGAACGATGCGAAGACGAGCTTGGCCCTTGATGTGGTAGCTGTTGTCATCGATAAGCTTCGAAAACGGCCGCTCGGACTCGGTCAGGAAGACCATCGTGTAGTCCTCACCGGGTCGGAGGCGGACCGACTGGGCCTCGCCACCGACGACGGCCAGCTCGTACTGATCCGTCGGGAGGAGGGGCTCTGAGACAGCGTGGTTGTAGCCGCCGTCAGTGCCACTGATCCACATCGCCGCGTCGGGACCGGCGAAGAACGCCATGTGCGTGCCGTCAGGGGAAGTCCAGGCGCGCCCTGGATCGTTCGGCGGCGCGAACACCCGGGGCATCGCGTCGTCGTCCAAGTCAAGCGCCTCACGCACCTCACTGGCGGCATCGATGCGCCAGAAGCCGCCGTTGCGCAGGTAGACCAGGTGCCCCGACACGTCAGAACCCTCTGGGTCAGGCGTGAACGTCGCCATTACTGGCATCGACAGGACCAGATGATCGACGTCGGCGATGTTCTCCGCGGCGTCGCGGGTGGCCTGCTGCTCCCTGACCTTCTCCAGAGCCGACGACTCCGCGCCGTCGGAAGGCTCGCCGAGCTCGGGCGACTGGGATGCCGCCCCGCCATCCTCGGCGCCGGGCTCCGGAGTGGTAACGGCCTTCGTGGCCTGCTCCACTATCGCGGTGAGCGACTGCAGCGCCTGGGTTCGCATGGCGTCGGCATCGAGTGTGGGCACGCCGCCGGCGGTGTCGTCCGCGCCCGCCGCGCCCTCGGTGCCGGTGATCTCGACCGCGTCACCGCTGTCAGTGTCCGCCGCCGGCGTGGTTTGACATGCAGCCGGCAGCGCCACCATGAGGGCCAGCGCCAGCAGGACGATCCACTTGTTGCCGCGCAACGAGCGCCGGTACCGGGTCAACGAGTTCATGTGCACGTCCTTAGATCTCGCGAGGTGCCGCGTCGCGCAGACGCGCAGACGTCGGCGTGTACGACGTTGGAGTCTGGTCCGCCGCGGGCACGTCCCACGACGACGAGATGTTCGACGAGATGCCTACGGCGAGCGCGCTTCGTCCGGCGTAGCGACCGCCGAGGTCGGCCCCCGCGCCGATGCGCGCAACGTGAGCGTCGCCGACGAGGTCGGCCGCCACCGCAGCCACTGCTGAGACCTGCGGCGCGCACGCGGTGTTCACTTGCGGGACGGACCCCGCTACCGCGGCGCCGTAGCTGAAGCCGAAGATCCCAGCCACCAAGGCCGCGCTGACGATCCAGTCGATCGCCGACGGCATCTCCGGCGCCCGGTCGGACTCCACCAGCCCGCGGAGCCGGGCCTCCGTCGGCGTCAGCGCGCCGATGGCCAGCACGCCGGCCGGCCATGACGGTCGATCCGTGTCGAGCAGCTTCACCAGCGCGCGCGCCAACGGCAGCCGGCCTCCGGCCGCGGCGGCATCAGCGTCGGCGCACAGCTCCTTCCCGGAACGGAAGCTGTCGTGCAGGGCCCCGGCAAGCGGCAGGAACGTCAGGCCGCTCGAGATCGTGCGGCTGATGAGGATCTTGAGAGGATCGCGATGTCGCAGGTGGTGCGCCTCGTGCAGCAGCACCGCCAGCAGCTCGTCGTCGTCGAGAACCTCGACCATGCCCGTGCTGATGCACACTCGTGGCTGGCGCAAGCCATGACAGAACGTGAACGCGGCCTGGTCGCCGACGACGTCCAGTCGGCCGTCGAGAGCGGCAGTCGCCGCAATTCGGCGCAGCCGCGCTGACGGTTCGACGCGCCGCCTGAGCACCGCCGTCAGCGTCCTACGCGTCGCCCACAGCTGGTGCACCAGGGCCATCGTCGCCGCCAGCAGCACCATCGCGAGCACCGCCAGCGGCAGCATCACCCCCATGGTCGTCAACCGTGCGACGACGGTCGCCGCCGTTGTCCGGCACTCGACCAGGGGATCGTACGGCAGCGTCTGGCTGCCGACGAACAGCGCCAGCGCCCCGAGCAACATGCCGGCAAGGAGCGCCAGCACGGCAAGGGGCCGATCGGCCGAGCGCCTCAGCGGGATCACGCGTCGCGCTCCACCGGCGCGGTGCGCTCGTCAACGAGCTCGCGCACGCGGTCGAGCAGGGCAGGATCGACCGCGTCGAGCGCGTCCACGAACTGAGCCACCGCCAGATCGCCGAAGTCACGCACCAGCCCCTCGGCGACTCGGCGCGATACGAGGGTCACGAACGCCTCGCGGCTCTCGGTGGCCGAGTAGACGAACGCGCGCGACTGCCGCTCGCGGCGCAGCACCCGCTTCTCGACAAGCCGGTTCATCACCGTCATCACCGTCTTGTAGTTGGCCGCGCCGCCAAGGCGGTCACAGACCTCCGCGACCCGGGCCTCGCCCAGGTCCCAGACGGCCTCCATGATCTCGGCCTCCAGCTCGCCGAAGACCCGGGCCAGCCCTCGCTGGTCCAGCTTGAATGCCTGCACGCGCCGCCGCCGTCCATCGCTCATCAGCACAATCCGGAAATCTTACACGATGTAAGGGGAAAACCGCGATCATTAACGGGCTGCCCCCAGCACCGATACGGCGAGATCATTAGCGCTTCGTGAGAGCGCTCGCCGCGCCTTTGCCCGTGTCGCCGAGCTGCTAGGCCAAGCGGCGGCGGCGCGAGCGCCGCCTGCCTCCTGGCCGTCGTTGCCGCGCCGCGACCTGACGTATAATGGTCGCGAGTAAACACTGGCGTAACCGGTACTAGGAGGTCCGGCGATGCCCCGCGACGCTGACGGCGACCCGCCCAGCCGCACCACCCCCGACGGCTTGCTGCCAAGAGCAGCGCTAGCCGGGCTCGTCGCTGTAGCGACCGCCATGGCCGTCACCGGCTGCAGCGTGTTCGGGCTGGACGACCTCGGCTCCGCCGCTGTGGATCAGGCGGCGCAGGCCACAGGCAGCGACGTGGGACTGGGCGCCCCCGAAGACTCTGACCTCGACTCCTCCGGCACTGAGGACGACGAGCAGGTGCAGCGAGGCGCGGACGAGGACCGCTCGACGGACCAGCCGGGCGCCGGTGCGACTGCCGGCGCGGCCGTTCTCGTCGCCGGCCCGAACGGTGGGGCGGGTCCAGGGCCAGGAGCGCTTGTCGGCCGGCTGGTCGACGCGGTCAGCGGTCTGCCGATCCGGGACACCGGTGTGTCGCTGCTGGCCCAGGAGCGGCGCACCATCTCGGGCCCGGACGGCAGCTTCCGGCTCGACGGCGTTGCCCCTGGGCCCGTCACCCTCGTGCTGGGCCCTGACGAAGACCACGTGATGCGGAGCATCGACCTGCGGCTGCCGGAGGACGGCCTCGACCTCGGTGTCACGGCGATGCTGCCGACCTCGCCACCGACGGTCGTCATCCCCGAGTACGGCGGCGCGGTGACCGGCTGCAATGGCACGGTGGCGCGCTTCGCCACCGACGCGCTCAGCGAGCCGACCTCGGTGCGCGTGACCTGCCTGCACAGCGAGCGGGTGTTCCCGGCGCCGGCCCCGGCCGGTCGGCTGCCGCTGGCGGCCGTCGACCTATCCCCCGCCGACGTGCGGCCCGTCGGCAAGGCACAGCTGCTGGTGGGGCTGCCGGCGCAGCCGAGCTACGCGCCCGGAGTGTGGCTGGATCTCCTGCGGCTCGATCCTAACCGGATGATCTGGGTCCCGGACAGCACGATCGTGGTCGGCGACGACGGCGAGACGGCCATCGGCGATGTCATGGCCTTCGGGACGTACATGATCGCCGCGCCGCCGTATGGCGCCATCGCCGCCGGATCCGGC
>JBJYWW010000087.1:0-9233 GCA_046259645.1 Anaerolineae bacterium | reverse complement strand
GCCATGCGTTCCGGTCAAGCCAGCCATGCGTTCCAGCCAGGCCGGCCATGCGTTCCAGCCAGGCCGGCCATGCGTTGACCGCGCTTTGCGCGCCGTCTAGCATACCGCATCTCCCGCGGGAGACGGAGGAGACGCCTGATGACACGGATGACCTACGTCGAGGCGCAGGCACGCGCGAATCGCGACACTCGGACGCTCGGCTCCACGGCCCTCGCCCAGGCAAAGCGCCGGCCGCGCCAGACCGGGGTGCTGGACGCCCGCGGCTCGATGAGCCGCCTCAAGATGGCCGGAGTCGCGCTGGCGATGGGCGCGCTCGTCGATCTCGGCGCGGACGACTCGAACGTCGGCGTGCTGCTGCCGCCGGGTCAAGCCGGGACTCTGGCCAACCTTATGCTCGCGCTGTACGGCCACACGTCCGTGAACCTGAACCACACTGCCGGTCCGGCGCAGCTGGCGCGCATGCTGCGGCTAGCCCGCGTCAAGACGGTGATCAGCTCGAGCGAGTATCTGTCGCGCATCGGCGATCTGGAGCTGCCGGCGCGCGTCGTCTATGTTGAGGAGTTGGTCGCTCACCTCTCCAAGACTCGCGTCCTGCGCCACATGGCGCGGGTGATGCTCCTGCCGCCGTCGTGGATCGACCGTGGCCGCCCCGAGCAGGTGGCGGCCATCGTGTTCTCGTCAGGCAGCGAGGCCGAGCCCAAGGGAGTCCAGCTGAGCCACCAGCAGATGCTGGCCAACACCGATGCGACGATGCTCCAGCTCGAGCTGCGCCCGGGCGAGGAGGTCCTCGCGTCCCCGCTGCCGCTGTTCCACGCGTTCGGTCTCGGACCGGGCCTGTGGCTGTGCCTGGCAAACGCGTTCACCATAGTCGGCCAGGCCGATCCGCGCGACGGCGCCGCCCTCGGCGAGCTCGCCCACAAGTCCGGCGCGACGTTCCTGATCGGGACGCCGACGTTCATGCGCAGCTATATGCGCCGCATCGAGCCTGAGCAGCTGCGATCGCTGCGGTTCGCCTTCGTCGGCGCCGAGCACTGCCCGGCGGAGCTGCGCGCGGCGTTCCTGGAGCGCTACGACGCCCCGCTGCTCGAGGGCTATGGCTGCACGGAGCTGTCACCCGTGGTGGCGGTCAACACCATCGACGCCAGCCGCGACGGCACGGTGGGCCTGCCCCTGCCGGGCGTAGAGGTGTTCGCGACCGATCCGGACTCAGGCGCGATCCTGCCGCGCGACTCCGAGGGCGTGCTGGTCGTCCGCTCGCCCGCGCGGATGATCGGCTACATCGACCGGCCCGACCTGACCGAGAAGGTCTTCGTGCACGGCGGCTACGACACGGGCGACATTGGTCACGTAGATGCCGACGGCTTCGTGCACATCACCGGCCGCCTCGCCCGGTTCGCGAAGATCGGCGGCGAGATGGTCCCGTTGGACCGCGTCGAGGAAGCGCTGCAGGACTACATCGATCAGCACCACCCCGGCGAGTGCGAGCTGGCCGTCGCGGCCGTCAGCGACCGGCGCAAGGGCGAGCGGCTGCTAGTCCTCCACACGGGCCTGGACTGCCCGATCGACGACGTCCTCACGGCGCTCGATGACTACCCTCAGCTTCATCGACCGCGATCGAGGGACTGCTACAACGTGGCCGAGATACCGGTGCTTGGGACCGGCAAGCGCGACTTCGGCGCGCTGCAGCGGCTCGCCGAGGAGATCGACGCGCAGCAGCCGTCGGCCGTTGGCGGCGCCGTCCGGCGGCTGGTGCGCAAGGTCCGCGGTGGCGAGGGCGACGGCGACGGTGAAGCCGACCGCGGCCCGCTGGCCGCGGCCGGCTCGGGCGTCGAGGCTGAGCCCTAGTCCGTGCCGCGCGCCTAGTGCGCTTCGACCGCCTAGTCTGCCTCGCTCCCCTCGTCCGCGTGGCTCAATGCGTCCGCACCGTTCCCTTCCGGCGGCAGCTCCAGCTTCGGGAACAGCACGGCGCCGCGCTCGACCGCCGTGCCGGGCACCGTGCCGCCCCAGCGAGCGGCCACCAGCACGTCGTCCGGGCTGAGCTCAAACGACAGCCGGCGCGCCAGCTCGTCGGCCGTCCGCGGCAGGAACGCCTGCAGCAGTTGCGCGACCACTCGCAGCACCTCGGCGAGGACGTATAGGGCGGTCGCCAGCCGCGCCTCCACGTCGGGGTCGTCCCGGCGCTTCGCCAGCGCCCACGGCTCGACCTCCACCACGTACTTGTTGGCCGCCTCGAGCACACTCCAGATCTCGCCGAGCGCCTCGTGCGTGGCGAAGCGCTCGACGGCGTCATCGACGCGACCGGCAAGGCCGTCGGCCAGCTCGATCAACGCGCGGTCGCGCTCGTCAGGCACGCCGGGCGCGGGGATGCGCCCGTCGAAGTACCGCTCGATCATCCCGGTGGTGCGGCTGAGCAGGTTGCCAAGCTGATCGGCCAGGTGCGCGTTGTGCGTCCGCACGAACCGCTCGATCGTGAAGTCCCCGTCGTGCGTCGACCTGATCTCGCGCAGCAAGTAGTAGCGCAGCGCCTCGCTGCCGTACTCCTCGGCCAGCGTCACCGGATCTATCACGTTGCCGAGCGACTTGCTGATCTTGTCGCCGCCGATGGTGACGTAGCCGTGCACGAAAATCGTGGTCGGCAGAGGCACGCCGGCCGACAGCAGCATCGCCGGCCAGTAGACGGCGTGGAACCTGGTGATGCCCTTGCCGATCACGTGAACGCGCGACGGGTTGCCGACCCAGTAGCGCTCGTACAGGTCGCCGTCGTCGGCGTAGCCGAGAGCCGTGATGTAGTTACCCAGGGCGTCGAACCAGACATACATCACCTGCTCCGGGTCCCCCGGCACGGGCACGCCCCAGCCGTGGGCACGCTCGGTCGATCGCGAGATGGAGAAGTCGCGCAGACCGGCTCGCACGAAGCTGAGCACCTCGTTGCGGCGCGTCTCGGGGACTATCTCCAGCCGCCCGGACTCGATGAGGTCCAGCAGCTGATCCTGGTACTTCGACAGCCGGAAGAAGTAGTTCTCCTCGCGCACGAGCTCGGGCGGCGTCTTGTGCTCGGGGCACAGGCCGTCCTCGAGCTCGTCCTCGGTGTAGAACACCTCGCAGCCCACGCAGTAGAGCCCTTCGTATGGCTGCTTGTAGACGTCGCCGCTCGCTTCGCACGCTTCCCAGAGGCGCCGAACGCCTTCGAGGTGACGCGCCTCCGCGCTCGTTCTTATGAAGTCGTCGAACGACAGGTCGAGCGCGCCCTCGAGATCGCGGAACGCCTCGGCGTAGCGGTCGACGAGCTCCTTCGTCGGCACGCCCTCGCTCTCGGCGGCCTGGACGTTCTTCAGGCTGTTCTCGTCGGTCCCGGTCAGGGCACGCGTGTCGTCGCCCCGCAGGCGATGGTGCCGCGCCAGCGCGTCGGTGAGAACCGCCTCCAGGGCGAAGCCAATGTGAGGTCGAGCGTTCACGTATGGTATGGCCGTGGTGACGTACCAGCGCTCCGCGCCGTCGCCGTTCACGGTGTCTCCCTCGTCTGTTCGGTTCATCTTCGTCTCCAAGGTGCGGACGTCGCGCGTCCGCCTCGACGGCCGCCCCGCGAGCGGCTGCACTCTCCGGCGGCAGCGCCGCACAAAAAGAAAGGGCCGCTCCCGCGGGAGCGGCCCGTGCGTCTCGTCAGTCCGTCAGGACACAGGCAAGCAGGGCACTCCTCCACGCGGGTGACCGCGCATCGGCATGCCCATTGCTCGTGTGCGACCCTTCTTCTCCACTAGCTTCCGCTCCTACGTCCGGACGATGGTACAGCTTACAACAGCGTCGGCCCGGCTGTCAAGGGACCCGGGGCCGCGCGACAATCGGCTGAGTCGAGGCCAGGCCAAGGTGTCACCTTCGCGGTCCGCGCCACCGCCTCAGCGCTCGCCGCGCCTGCCAGCGGCGGGCGCGCCACCAAGCGTAGCGTCTCGCCTCGATGGTCAGCGCCCGCAGCCCGTCCTCCCGGAGCAGCACCAATGCGCGGCCAGGCAGCCTGGAGACGGGCCGCGAGGGGGCGTCGAGTGCGTCTGGACGCAGAGGCGGCACGAGGGGCGACGGCCTGGTGAACGAATGGTCGACGAAGCTTGGTGGCTCGCGTGCCGGCGGCAGCTCGCCGGCGGTCCGCGGCTCGCGCGCCTCGATCACCACGCTGAGCGTCCACGGCGCTGGCGCCAAGGGGTCGAGCGCCGGGAACGCGAAGTCGGTTTCGTCGATCGTCGTGTCGCCGGGCCGGTTGTCGAAGTCCGGCGCCGGGCCGGCTCGGGCGACTTGGTGACCGAGGAGCACGGCGGCGGCGAAGTACTGTCGCACCACGTGCAGCCACTGCGCCGGGGTCCAGATGTTGAGGTGATGGGCGTTCGACATCTCGAGCAGCATCTGGTGCTCGGTGGTGACCGGCGGCACCGCCACCACCAACACTCCGGACGGGCGCAGAAGGCTGTGGGCCGCGCGCAGGAACCGGCGCACGTCCGGCACGTGCTCGAGGGTGTTGGACGAGAAGACCAGGTCGAAGCGCCTCTCGCCGAGCTCCGCCGCGCGCCGGATGTCCAGCACGTCGAAGCAGAGGTTCGGCGCCTCGAAGTGCCGCTGGCAGAAGTCGATCGCCGCCGGGTCCACGTCGATGCCCAGAACGCTCGCAGCGCCTCTCGCCGCCAGGTACGAGGAGCCGTAGCCGGAGCCGCAGCCCGCGTCGAGCACGTCGGCGCCGCGCGCCAGCGGCAACGCTAACCGGTACAGCGAGAGGTGGGCGTAGTAGAGGTCGTTGGGGTAGAGGTGGGACACACGCTCGCCGCGATTAGAGACGGCGTCGTGCTCCGCGCGCCCACGCTGCCCGGAGTCGCCGGCGGCCACTCCGCCAGGCGGGGCGCCGCGGTCCTCGTACCGTACCTTGTCAGGTGCCATTCCCGGCGATTATACCGACATGTCGAGCCCGACCTCCACCGCGCCGCCGCCGCAAGGCAAGTGCCCGGCTGCGTGAGCCGGGCACCTTCGGCGCTGCTTGCGTCGCTTCGTGCGCGATCAGTCGATGAAGATCTCGACGCGCTCGCCGCCTTCCTCGTCCATCACGTCGACCACCTTGCCGGTCACTCCCGCCCGCAACGCCTCGGTGACCTGGTCGAGGTCGAGGCTGTCGGTGTCGGGGATGAAGTGAACCCCTATGCGCAGCGCCATCTCGACGATGCCGGCCGGGATCTTGACGTTGACCTTGGGCTTGCCGCTGTAGGTGTCGGTGACGACAACTCGCAGCGATCGACGCGAGCCGGCATCCGCTCGACCCGGGCTGTCCGGCGACGCCTGGCCGAGCGCGGCGATGAGCTTCGCCCCTTCCTCGGCGGTGATCTTGCCGTCCTCGATCAGCTGCAGAATGCGCAGCCGCTCTTCAGTTGTCGCCATGGTCAACTCCGTCTCGCGACTAGATGCGTCCTAGGTCGCGCTGTCTTCCAGCGCCTGGAGCAATCGCTCGGCCTCGTCCACCGACAGCTTGCCTTCCTCCACCATGCGGAGGATCGTCAGCCGCTCTTCGGCCGTCACGACTTCGTCGGCGCCCCGTCCGGCGCCGCCTCCGGAGCGTCGCGCTGCGCCGCCCTGGGCGGCAGCCTGGCGCCGCTTCGCCGCCTGCTGTCGCTCCACTCGCTGCTCGGCGCGCTTCGCCGCGCGGGAGGCGGCCTTCTCCGCATGGCGCGCGGCGCGCTCGGCATGCCGGGCCGCTCGCTCGGCGGCCTTGCGCCCCGTGGACTCCACCCGGGCCGCGATCCGCTGTGCGTCGCGGTCGCCCAATCCGGCGGCGATGAGTATGTCAGGCATGGACTCGGCGACGTGCCGGAGCCTCTCCCCAACGTGCTCGGCGACGACTTCCGCTCGGTTTGCGACCTCGTTGGCGAAGTCGTCCGCCCACACCTCGAAGTCGGCCCCGAGTCCGGCGAAGGCGCCCGCGTCGAACGAGCCGTCCGAGCCGAGCTCGCCCGTGGTCAGCACGAGATCGGCGCCGGCGGTCAGGTCGATGGCCGCTCCGCCGTCGCCGACGGCGCCTACGCGCTCGTGGCGGTGCTCGCCGCCGGCGGCGCCCTCTTCGACGCCCGGGAAGCAGATCCTTGGCGCACCCGCGCCGCTGCTGAGCCGGTAGGTGAAGCTCACGTCTTCCGGCAGCACGCACTTCAGATCGGCCCCCGCCACCACCTTGTACTTGACGTCGTCGGTCGGCGTCAGGAAAAGGGCGGCGTCGGCGCCGGCGGTGGCCTTCACATCGCCTGCCACGTCGCTGGCGAACAGGTCCGCGCCCACGCGCTTCAACGTCAGCGCCCCGGCGACCTGCCGCACCACCGCGTCCGCGGCGACGCTGCCGACGTGCAGGTCACCGTCCACCGACTTGGCCGAGAAGTCGCCGGCAACGGCCGCGGCCCGGGTTGGCCCTACGTCGCGCAAGGCCACGTCGCCCGACACCGCGCCCAGCGCGACGCCGCCGGCTACGCCGATGACCCGCAGGTCGCCCGGCAGGTCATGGACTTCGAGGCTTGCCCGCCGGGGGATGCGCACAACGCAGTCGCCATCGACGCTCACCGTCACGTCGCCGTCACCGACCTCCAGTCGCGGCGTAGCCTCCTCGGCTGCCCTGACCTCGACCGCTTCCTCTGACCAACCTTCGATCTTCGCGTCACCCGCGATCCCGTCCAGAATCACCCTCTCGCAGCTCTCGACTTCAACTCGCTCGACTTGCCTACTCACATTTCACCTCCCTGTAGCAGCCGCATGGCCTCCTCGGCATCGATGCGGCCGTCGTCCAACCGCGCGAGGACCTCGCGCCGCTCGTCTTCAGTCAGGCCGCTCGGCTCACCACCGCCGGGCTCGTAGCCCATGGCGCGGATCGCGTCGTGCAGCCGGCCGCGCAGGGTCGGATACGATAGCCCCAACTCGCCCTCCAGCCGGGTGAACTTGCCCTCGCAGCGCACGAACGCCTCGACGAACGCTTGCTGCTCGGCCGTGAGCTCCGCGAACGGGCCAGGCTTGAAGCGCCCCTCGATGGTTGTGTCGCACGAGCGGCAGTACACTCGAGTGACGGTCAGCTCACCCTGACAGATGGGACACGAGGTAAGGAGCTGGTTCATTCCGACCTCCCGCTATCGCTACTGAGACTGGCCCTTGCGGCGCTCCGCCTCGTGGGCCAACCTTACCATCCGCTCGTGGCGCGCCCGACGCTCGCGGTCGGCGCGCCACTCAGCAACGACTGCAACTGCCAGCAACTCCTGCCACATGCCGTACATCTCTCCGTCCACTCCTTTGGTTCAAGATGTAGTTCATCCGAGCCGTTCACAGCCCGACCCGATGCCGGGTGACCGTCAGGATTATAACCGGCGTGTTTCGGAATGTCAATCCGCGCTTTCGCTATTCGAAAACACAAGACTGGAATCTCGATGCACGGTGACCGCACCGCGTCCGGCGCACCGGCGGGCGAGGCGACTCGGCGCGCCGACGACGGCGCGCCGCGAGTGCAGGTGCTCGGCCCCAAGGAGCCGGGCGGCGCCTACGTCCTGCTCCTGACCGTCGCCGAGACGGTCGCGGTGCGATTCGGTTGTCACGATGGTGGCGCGAGCATCCCGGTGGCGGCAGGGGCGGTCGTCTACGTGGGCTCGGCTCGCGGGGACGCGGGACGTCCGCTCGCCTCGCGCCTCCTGCGCCACGCCGCCCGGTGCGAGGGCGAGCCGCACCGCATCTGGTCCGACCTGGCCACCGAGGAGGGCCTGCTGCTTGGCCGCCCCGGCCCGACTAGTCCGCGGGACAAGCGCCTGCGGTGGCACGTCGACTACCTGCTGGAGGACCGTCGCGTGGAGCTGGCGGCGGTCCTGGCGCTCCGGGGTCGCAGCTGGACCGAGGCCGAGCTGGCGCGGCACGTCGAGGACAGCCCGCTCACGGCGATGCTTGCCCGGGGCCGGGGGCTCGGCGCAAGCGACCACGTGGGCAGGACGCACGTCCTCGCGCTGCCGGGTGGCCGCCCGGCGTGGGAGCGGATCGTCGAGGAGATCGTCGGGCTCGGCGGCGCGGCGCGGCGGCCGGCGCGATCGCGACGAGGCAAGACCGCAGATGGCGCGGGCTCGATGCCGTCGCGCTGACCCAGAGGTCGCCAGCCACGGTGGCAGCGCAGGCTGGAGCTACGGCGTCAGCGCAGCTGTCAGCATTTGCGTCAGCGCAGACGGGTGCGCAGGCGGGAGCGTATGCCGGAGCTACGGCGTCAGCTGCCCGGCCACTCCGTCGACACAGGCTTCTCGGCGGGATCGCTGTACACCTCGACCGTGTAGCCCATCGGGTCGCGGGCCGTGAGGCCCCAGTAGCTCTCCTGTCGCCACGTCGGGACGGCGGTCTCGAGGTTCGCTCCGCTGGCCCGCAGCCGCTCGACGGTGGCGGCGTAGGACTCGCGTGGCACGTGCACCGAGAACGACATCACCGGCAGCTCACCGTCACCGCCGCCCGGTTGCCAGGCCGCGGCCTGCTGCACCGGCAGCACCCCGTCGTCCCAACGGAAGAACATGAGCTCGAGCCCCTCACTCTTGTACGTCAGCCAACCGAAGTCCTCGCTGTCCATGTGCGAGCCCTCTTGCATGCCGAGCACGTCCGAGTAGAACTCGCGCATCGGATCTATCTCGTTGCAGAAGGCGTACAGATACCTTATGTTGAGCTGAGGCGTCATCTGGTGCGTCACGTCGTGCTCCATCTGCGGTGTTGGCGGAAGCGCCCGTCGCGGCTACGCGACGTGCATTGTACCCCGGGCGCGGCTACCCACGCACGCCGCACCTCCGGCGCGGCTTCCCGCACACGCCGTGCGTCCGCCCGTCACGGCTGAGCGGCTGGCAGTCACGGCTGAGCGACCGGCAGTCACATCCGAGCGTCGGGCTCGTCGTAACCCTGCGGTGTCTCTAATGTGATGCCGCCGTGGGGCGTGCTGGGGAGCGGCCTCGGGGGCCCGTTGGAGACACAGTTGCCGCGGCGACCGGGATCCGGCGCACCTGGGAGCCACGGCGCAGACGGCGGGGGACCATGCGTCCCCCGCCGCTCTTGCGTTTCTGGCGGCAGTGTCCAGTCCTGGGTGCTCGCATCGCTCGGCCTCGCGCAAGGTCGCGGCTCCCTGGCGCAAGGTCGCGGCTCCCTGGCGAATGGTCGGGGCTCTCTGGCGAATGGTCGCGGCCCTGTCGCGACCGATGCCCGGACTTGGGCAGCGCTCGCCCTCA
>JBJYWW010000086.1:1376-17353 GCA_046259645.1 Anaerolineae bacterium | reverse complement strand
CAGGCGCCTAGGGCCTCATGCCCGACCTACCGCGCTGCGGACAGCGCCACGGGCCGCGCCTACGGGCGCCCTACGGAATGCAGAGCGTCTGACCCACGTAGATCAGATGCGGGCTCGCGAGATTGTTGCAGTACGTGATCTTGCTGGCAGACGAGCCGTACCGCAGCGCGAGGCTGAAGACCGTGTTGCCCGGCACTACCACGTGCGTGGCCTGGCAGGCGCAGGGCAACGGGCCCGGACCAGGGCCGGGGCCGGGGCCAGGGCCAGGGCCAGGGCCAGGACCCTTGCTGGGGCACACCTGCAGCACCTGCCCGACGTAGATCAGGTCGGGGTTGGCAATGCCGTTGCGCTGGGCCAGGTTGTACACCGAGTCGCCGTAATGCATGGCGATCGACGATAGCGTGTCACCCGGCTTGACGGTGTAGGCGAAGCAATCGCCCGAGGGCGGCACCGGCGGGTGGGGACCACCGCAGCCAGGAATCGTCAGCACTTGCCCGACATAGATCAGGTTCGGGTTGACGATGCTGTTCGCGGCCATGAGCGCCGGTACCGTGGTGCCATACCGACGGGCGATCGAGTAGAGCGTGTCGCCCGGGCTGACCTTGTGGTGACAAGTCTCCGGAGGAGGCGACGGGGTCGGTGGTTTCGGATGCGGCACGCATCCGGGGATGGTGAGCACCTGCCCCACGTAGATCGTGTTGGGGTTGGTGATGCCGTTGGCGGCCATGATGTCGTTGACCGTCACGCCGTACCAGTTGGCGATGGAGTAGAGCGTGTCGCCCGGCTTGACGACGTGCGTGCAGGTGTCGACGGGCGGCTCGACCGACGGTATTGCGGTCGGCACGGCCGTCGGCTCTTCGGTCTTGCTGGGACGTGTCGGCCGCGTCGGCCGCGTCGGCACCGCCGTCGGCTCGTCGGTCGGCTCCGGGCCCTCGCAGGCGACGGTGATCTTGCCGCCCTCCTGCGTGGACGTGATGGGTATGGCCGACTTGTCGGACAGCATCACCGAGATGAACTCGATATCGCTCTCCCCGTCGCCGACGCCCCTAAACGTCGCCGACGCGATGGCGCCGTCGCCGCTCTGCGCTTCGGCCGGGTTCAGCAGCACCGCGGCGTAGCTGATCTGGCCCATCTCGACGTCGACCATGTTCACCTGGATCAGCCCCTTGCCGTCGCTGACATCGGGCAGATCGCCAGGCACGATCTGGACGCCGACGGCGTCGCCGCTGGCATCGACGACCTCGACGACTTCGGGATCGAAGCTCACCCGAATGTCGGCGCCGTACAAGCCCTCGACGTTCTTGATCTGGAACTCGACGACCACGTCCTCGCCGCATTTGATGCTCGAGTCGTCCGGCGAGACCGCGACCGTGGTGCTGCTCTGCAGCGACGCCGTTGCGTGGGCTGTGGGTGCCGCCGCGAAGGCGACCAACGCAACGAGCAGCACGAGCGCCAGCGCTGGCACTAGAGTGCGCAGCGGTGCACGTATGTGCGTAGTCATCCTCTGACCTCCTTAGGTGCCGTGCTTTGTGCCTCGCCCCAGACCGTAGTGGGGCCCGCTGAGTCTGGTCGCGGGACGGAGTGGCAGAGGCGCTGTGCGGTTATGGGTCTTTGACGAAAGGGATGGTACCACACCCACGGCCGCGCTGTCAAGACATAATAAAGCTTAAAGAACGCCATACCACGGGACTTGTCGCCGGTTCAGCACACCGGACGGAGCGCCGCCGGGGCGCACTCGCGGCGCACGCGGGTGGCTCGCGATGCTCGGCGATGCTCGCTCCTGCCACTTGCTGGGTGATGCTCGGTGTTGCCGTGTGATGCGGAGTGCGCGGGTTGGCGCACCCCGAGGGGGCTCGTATAGTTCCGCGCGACGTGCCGCGCGACGTGCCACGCGACGTGCCGCGCGATGCACGCCTGACCCCGACGATCAAGGACTGACTGCCGAATGGAACGCTCTCTCATCATCCTGAAGCCCGACGCCGTGCAGCGCATGCTGGTCGGCGAGATCATCGCGCGGTTCGAGCGACGCGGGCTCAAGATCATCGGCCTGAAGTTGCTGCACGTAGCGGCGGAGCGCGCTCACGAGCACTACGCCGTGCACAAGGGCAAGGCCTTCTATGACAGCCTCATCGAGTACATCACGTCCGGCCCGGTCGTGGTTATGGCCGTTGAGGGGCCTGAGGCGATCGCTGTCGTGCGCGCCTCCGTGGGCGCCACCACCCCTCTCGAGTCGCCGACCGGGTCGATTCGCGGCGACTACGGCCTGGAGGTCGGACGCAACCTCATCCACGCATCCGACGGGCCGACGACCGCGCGCGCGGAGCTTAGGCTCTGGTTCAACGAGGATGAGCTGTGCGAGTACGACCGCGACATCGACAGGTGGATCCTGGAGTAGTCGGCGAGTAGCTGTTGGTCTCCGCGCTAGCGGAGCGACGACGGCAGGATGCCCATCTGGTTGCGGTACTTGGCCACCGTGCGCCGCGCGACCTTGTAGCCGCGCTCGGTCAGCATCTCCGCCAGCTCCGAGTCGGTGAGCGGTCGCGTCTCGTTCTCGACCATCTCACGCATCACGTCCTGCACCGACAAGGCGGCCTTGAAGAAGCTGCTGAACGGCACGACATGGCGATTCGGCAGCAGCACGTATTTGCCGGCCGTGGCGCGGCTGACCGTCGACTCGTGCAGGTCCAGCGCCTCCGCCACCTCGGCGCGAGTTAGGGGCCGCAGGTGCCGTGGTCCCTGGCGCAGGTAGTCCTGCTGCCGCGCCATGACGTAGGCGCTCACGCGACGCATGGTCTCGCGGCGCTCGCGGATGTGTGTGAGGAACTGCCGTGCGCTGCCGACCTGCGACGCTATGTGCTTCCTGTCCTCGGCGGTCAGGCGCTCGCCGTCGGCGATGTCGCGGCCCTCCGCGATGCTCGACGCGTACTCCCGGTACAGCGGGCTGATCGACAGCGCGTAACGTCGCGACTCGAGGATGTCGACCTCGATCTCGTCGTCCGCGAGGCGGGCTATCACGTCTGGGGCGATGAAACCGGGACCGCTGTGGCTCTCCCAGAGCTCGCTGTCGGTGGCGTCGGCAATGGGGTACGGTCGCAGGTGCGCCCGGATGAAGTCGCGCGCCTCGACCACGTCGTCGTACTCCACGCCGAGCTGCCGCGCGAGCTGGCTGTACTTGCCCTGACCGAGATCGCCGAGGTGCTCCTCGATCAGCCGCCGCGCGATCGGGTTCTCGACGCCGCTCTCCGCCCAGCGGTCTAGCTGCAGGCCCAGGCACTCCTCCACGGTCCGCGCGCCGACGCCGAGCGGTCCGACGCTCTGTAGTACCCGGAGCACGTGCTCAACGCGCTCGAGCGGCACGCCCAGCGACGCGGCGACCGTCGCGAGCGGCATGTCGAGGAAGCCGCGGTCGTCGAGCTCGCCGACCAGGAACTCGGCGATGGGCAAGTCCTCCTCGTCGAGCGCCGCCGCCAGCTCGGCCAGCAGGTGCTCCTCGAGAGTCATCTGGTCGGCCACGCGGGCGAACAGGTCCCGCTCTTCCTCTTCGTGCTCCAGGACCGATCGCTCCGCGACGTCGACGGGGCTCTCGCCGCGGCTGCAGCGCAGGCACGTCCCGTCGCTCAGCAGCGGATCGCCGCACGCCGGGCACAGCTCGGTCTCGGTCATCTCGAGGGCCGGGTTCTCGGCGACTGCCTGCATGATCGCCTGCTGCAGCTCCATCCCGGACAGCTGGAGGATCTCCGTGAAGGCGATGAGGCTCGGCGACGGTCGCATCTCCATGTGCTGACCGTAGTCCATGCCCATGCGCATCGTCATGTGCCCGAATCTCCGGCGCCGCGCCCTCTACTCGATCCCATACTCTTCCATCTTCTGGTAAAGGTATCGCCGGTAGATGTGCAGCGATCGCGCCGCCTCGCTGCGGTTGCCGCCGGCCTGGCGGAGCGCCTCCTCGATCAGCTCCCGCTCGACGTTGGCCAGGACGTCCTTGAGCGGCACGCCGTCGCGGACGAGCTCGCCGTAGTCAAGGCTCGACTTGGCCACCACCGGCGCGGCGAGGTCGAGCACGTCGGGGCCGATGATTCCGTCGGCGGTCAGCACGACCGAGCGCTGGATGGTGTTCTCGAGCTGGCGGACGTTGCCCGGCCAGTCGTAGGCCATCAGCTCCTGCATCGCCGCCTCGCTGATCTTCGTCGGCGGTGCGCTCTGGCCGGAGCGGTAGAGGTCCAGGAAGTGCGCCACCAGCGCGGGGATGTCGCCCCGGCGCTCGCGCAGCGGCGGCATGTCGATGCGTATCACGTTGAGGCGGTAGTATAGGTCCTCGCGAAAGGCACCGGCGGCCACCTCCGCCTCTAGGTCCTTGTTGGTCGCGGTCAGCACGCGCACGTCGGTCTGTAGCGTGACCGAGCCGCCGACCCGCTCGAACTGCCCGAACTGCAGGACGCGCAGGAGGCGCTTCTGGGTGCCGGGCGAGAGCTCACCGATCTCGTCCAGGAAGATCGTGCCGCCGTCGGCGAGCTCGAACCGCCCCTTGCGACGCGCCACGGCGCCGGTGAACGCGCCCTTCTCGTGTCCGAAAAGCTCGCTCTCGAGCAGCGTCTCAGGCAGCGCTGCGCAGTTGACCCTGATCATTGGCCCGCGCGCGCGACGCGAGCTCTGGTGTAGGGTCTCGGCGACGAGCTCCTTGCCGGTGCCTGTCTCGCCGGTGACAAGCACGGATGCGTCGCTGTCGGCAACACGGCCGATCAGCTTGTAGACGTCGCGCATGACCGGGCTGGCGCCGATGATGCGCTCGCGCGCGTCGCGGCGAACCAGGCTCTCCTGCAGCTCGGCGACCGTGTCCGACTGCCGACGGTGCTGCAGCGCCCGGCCGACCGTCAGCTCCACTATCTCCGGCTCCAACGGCTTGACCAGGTAGTCGAAAGCGCCGCCCTGGATGGCCCGGATGGTCCGCGATGAGCTCGAGTCGGCCGTGATCACGATCACGGGTGTGTCGTCGTCCGGGACTGCGCGCATGTCCGCCAGGACCTCCAGCCCGTCGACGTCAGGCAGGCGCATGTCCAAGAGCACTAGGTCGGGGCGCTCGACCTTGAAGAGGTCGAGCGCCTGCGCGCCGGTCTCAGCCTCGGCGAACTCGGTCTCGCCGTCGTCGAGGAACTCGCCTACCAGCTCGCGGATCGCCGGGTCGTCGTCGACAACTAGGATCTTGCGCGGCATCTCACCTCTTCGTTGCTTGACCTCTGGGTCGCCTTGGCGGGCGCCTCGCGGTCTCGACGTTGCGGAGTGCCGAGAACCCCGGGCGTCCGTGGCCCGTCCAGCGAGCCGGGTCCTGTGTACGCTTTGCGAACGAGTATATCCGACGGCCCGCGACGCGGCCAGCCAATCCATGGACCGGCCCACACCAGTGGGATATCATGCGGCCGATGCCGTACAAGCACCGGGTCGGCGAGTCCGAGCCGGCCGACCGCGACATGAAATCGACGCTCGACGGCTTGCTGGCCGGCGCCATGCGGGCCGTCGGCGCCGACACGGCCGCCTTCTACCTCGACGACCCCGAGCGAGGCGCGATGGTGCTCTCCGCCGGGCGGAACGTGCCGTCCGACGCGCTAGGTCACGAGATCGAGCCGGGAGAGGGCCTAGTCGGGCGCGTGGCGCAGGAGCGGCGGTCGGCGCTCGCCACGGACGTGCCGTTCGACCCGCGCGCGGTTCCGCGCCGCCCGGACTGGGACGACGAGCCCGTCGTGCGGTCGTTCCTCGGCGTGCCTCTGCGCACCGGACCCTTCGTGATCGGCGTGCTGGAGCTGACGAGCGCGGTGCCCAACGCGTTCAGCGTCGAGCACCGCGGGCTCGCGTCGGTGCTGGCCGACGCCGCGGCTCTGCTGATCGAGCAGACACGGCTGACCAGCGAGCCGCCGCCGGCCGCCCTCACCGGCACGCCGCTGCCGGAGGACGACCCGATCGCCGTCGTGACTCTCGACAGGCGCCAGCGCATCACCAGCGCCAACCCGGCCTTCAGCCGGCTCGTCGGCCTGCCGGTGGAAGCCATGATCGACCGGCCGGTGGTGGCGATCCTGCCGGCGCTCGGGCGACCGCGGGCCCGCGACGCGTTGGCAGCGTCGCTGCACGGCGCGGCCGGGCGGCTCAGCGGCGTCCAGTCGCGCACGGAGGGCGGCCGCGAAGCCGTGCTGAGCATGTCGCTGATCCCGATGGGCACGCCGTCCGGCGGTGTGGAGGGCGTGATGCTCGTGGTACAGGACGTGTCGGAGCGGATCCGCCTCGAGGAGGAGCTGCGGCTCCAGCACTCCCGCGCGCTGGAGGCCCAAGAGCGCCTCCGCGCGGTGATCGAGGTCGTCAGCCACGAGCTGCGCACGCCGCTGACCAGCGTTCTGGGCTACGCGCGACTGCTGCACGACCGGCCCGACTCCCCCGCGGAGCGACGCGTGCACTGGGCCGAGCTAGTCACCGACAAGGCGCGGATGATGGCCCGGCAGGTCGACGAGGTGACCGAGCTGGCCCGCCTCGGCAGCGAGCACTTCACGCTGCACCTGGCCAAGTCGAACGTCGCCGACATCGTGCGCAGCGCGGCCGAGGAGATCGATCGCGAGTCGGACAGGCACTCGGTGGTGGTGAAGGCTGACGAGCACCTGCCTTTGCTCGCCCTCGACCGTGACCGCATGTCGCAAGTCATGACGAACCTGCTGACCAACGCGGTGAAGTTCTGGCCCGAGGGCGGGACGATCGAGATCGCGGTGGAAGGTGAGCCGGGCGCCGTCCGCGTCGACGTGGTCGACCGGGGGCCCGGCGTGCCGCGCGAAGAGGCGGAGAAGATCTTCGAGCCGTTCTACCGGGTGCAGGACGAGGCGACCCGCGCCGTGCCCGGCACGGGCCTGGGCCTGGCTGTCAGCCGCGGCATCGTCGAGGCGCACGGCGGCCGGCTGTGGGTCGATCCGGTGCCGGGCGGCGGCTCGTGCTTCCGCATGGTGCTGCCCGAAGCCGGGCCGCGCGAGCAACCGGTCGCTGCCGAGTAACGGGCGGCCGGCGGTCGACAGGCGGAGCGCTTGCTGACTTGCCGCGTTGGGCACCGGCGCCGCATGTCGCCGGGCGCGCTTGACGCTGTGATGCGGGGGATGGCGGCTTGGCCGGCCGCCGGCGCGTCAGGGCGCTGGAACGTCCTGCGGCGGCGGGGGCATCCGCTCGGCGACCGACGAGCCGCGGCTGACGAGGCTGTCCATGGCGCCGGTGCGCGCCGACACCGACGCACCGGGGAACCGGCGCACGGCAATCGGCAGCCCGGACACGTCGCGGGACGGTGACGCCCAGCTGTAGCGGCTGTCGATCAGCTCCAGCGGGATGATACCGGGCGGCGGAGCCTCGTACTCCTCGCCGGGACCCGGCCCGAAGATGCGGATCTCGCCCAAGGCGATCCGGCCGGTCGGGTCGTTCTCGTTGGTGTAGATCATCACCGTGTCGGCGCTCACGGGCGCGCCGTAGAACTCATGCAGACCGGCGCTGGGCTGGCGGATGTCCGACGTGTACATCGTCTGCCGACCCTGCTCGAAGAAGACGAGGCTGTAATTCCGCGGGTAGGCGGTAGTCCAGAACAGCTGGAACCTCGTGAGCGTTACGCTTTCGGGCAGGTAGATGGCGATCCACGGGTTGGCGTCGCCACGCTGTGACATCCAGTTGGTGCCCGCGTAGCCGTCGGTGGCGTTCGCGCCGATGTAGCCGTCTTCCTCGCTGCTGACGACCACCGGCTGGCCAAGCGCCCAATTGGGGCGCTCGTCGCCGTAGACCTCGACCTCGGACAGCGTGAAGCCGCCCGACGGTCGGCTCGAGCGCATTAGGTAGACCATCAGGTAGCGCGACTCGAGGAACGCCAGGTTGCGGACGTCGTCGCCGCCGCTGTTGTTGTCGGCGAGGAACTTGCCGCGCCAGGCGCCGTCCTCCCAGACGTAGATCCCGTAGCGCTCCGCGTACGGGTAGCCCCAGCGCAGCCGAAGCTGGTTGTACGGCTTCGGATTCCGCGGGTCCGGCTCACCCATGTCGATGTAGAGCCAGGCCTGCTGCGCGCTGTGGTACCAACTGCTGCCCAGGTCACCGTCGGTGACGTGGCTGGGCTCGAAGCCCGCCAGCGTGGGGCTCTTGGCCGTCACGGGCCTGTTCAGCGCGAGGTTGTCCTCTTGGCTGAACGGCGCCGTCGGCGTCGGTGGCGGCGTGCTGGTCGGGGTCTGCGTCGGCTGCTGGCAGATGCCCGGTGCCGGCGCGACGCTGGAGAGCCACAGGTACTCGTCTTCTGAGCCGTCGCACTTCTGGATCACGCCCTCGACGCGCACCTCGCGCCCGAACAGCGATTGATCGACGATGCCGTCGGTTCGTAGGTACGTGAATACGCCGGGCTGGCTGCAGTCGCGGACCAGCGCGTCGATCTCCTGGCAGTCGGCCACGGCGTGCTTCTCGAGCCAGCCGACGCGCGTCTCAGGCGCGCGCGTGGGCGGGACCCGGGTAGGCGTCGGCGGCAGCGTGGCGGTGGCCGTAGGCTGGTCGGTGGGGGTTTGCGGCGTCGGTGACGGGCCCTCGGTCGGGCTGATCGGAGTAGTGGTCGGCTCGTTGCTGGTCACGACGATTGCGCCGATGTAACGCTCGTCGTCAGCTCTGGTGGCGTCCATGTAGCGGTACGAGCCGACGATCTCGAACACATGGACGAACTGCCCGCCGTTGGGCTCGATGTCGCCGGAGTTCCACTCCACCGGCAGCCCGACATCGGGCAGATGGGTGGAGTTGTGGATCAGCTCGGTCTTGTTCGTCCAGCGCACCGACGCGCCTTGTGGAACCGCGATGATCGGCGGCTCGAGCCCGTCGTCGGTGATGGCGATCTCGTGGTACTCGATCTCGGTGGGCTCTGGCGACGGCTGCAGCGTCTCCTGGTGGGGCCAGACAACCGGTGCGCCGCCGATCGGGTCGGCGCCATGCGAGGCGGCGGCATCCCCGGCGCCCAGGGCCATGACCAGCAGCACGAGCGGCGCGACCAGGGCCGCGATCAACCTCGGCGACGGCGCGGCGTCGCGCATCACTTCACCGCTCCGGGGGACGGCCCACCGTCGGCCGTACTGCCGTTGCTGGCCAGCGAGCGCACGTCGACGTACGTCTCGCCGCTCACGATCCGCTCGTCGTCCGGCGCCGCTGGGCCCTCGTCGGAGACGTACACCGTCACGCGCACCCGGAGGGTGCCGCCGCCGACGCCCCACGCGGCGTAGTAGGTCGCGTCCTTCTGCCGCTCGTTCAGCATCTGGGGCGCGTCGGCAATCCAGAAGTAGTGGAGCTCCTCACCCTCCGGATCGTACGCCGTGACATGGCACGTCGTCGCCTTGTATAGGTCCAGCAGCTGCGAGTCGCAGCGCACGTCGTTGATGACCGGCAGCTTGTTCATCACCGGTACCGTCGGGCTGACTGGAACCGTCGGCAGGCTCGTCGAGGTCGCCGGGCCAGCCGTCGGGGCCGCGGTCTGAGTCGGCGCGTCGGTCGATACCGGTGTCTCAGGTGGCATCTGGGTCGGGGGCGCCGGCGGAGTCGCCGTGCCGGGCGGCAGGCTGGTCGCCGGCGGCTCGGGCGGCTCGTCGGTTGGCGTCGGGTGCGGGTTGTATGGCGTGTTGGATGGTACGGGCCGCCCGGGCGGAGAGGTCGGTTCCGAGCCGGAACCACCTGGCGCCGAGGTCGGTGCTGGATCTTGGGTCGGCTCGGGGAGCGCGCCGTCACCGGAGCCCGGCCATGGCGACTCGGGGCTGTCGCCCGCTCCTGAGTCGTAAGCGCCGGACGAGCCGGCGTCAGCGGCAGCACCACCAGCCGGTGCGGCTCCGCCGGAACCGGCGGCGTTTCCTGCGCCACCGGCACCACCGGCCATCGCGACCTGTGCCGGCGCTGGTAACCCCGTCGACTCCCCGGGACGCGATACATCGTCCATGGGCACCGGCTCAGAGTCGAGCAGCCCGGCGAGCCCGAAGCTGGCGCTCCGTCCGCGAAGCCTGGAGTCGCCGCTGCGGCGCGATCGCCATGCTACGGTCCCGAGGTCGGGCTCGCGCGGCGAGTAGCGCCGGGCCAGAACGGCCGCCGGGTCCGCGAGCCGCGGCACGGGCGCCACTGCGAGCGACGCGCCGCTCCGCAGCGCCGCGATCGCCTCGTCGCACAGCGCCAGCGACGCCCGCCAGGCAGTCGGCGGCAGATTCGGTCGGCCGTCGACCAGATGGGAGCGCGTGCTCAGCAGCCAGATCAGGAGCGGCGGCGCGACGTCGTCGCGCGAATCACCACGGGCGATCATGCCGTCGGCGACCACGAGCGCCGCAGTCACCTCGCGACTGAAGTCCGCCAGGGCTTCCCCGGCAAAGGGCGGCGCGGACAGCGCCTCGAACAACCTCGTGTCGGCGAGCGCCTGGTGCAGCGCCAGCTCCGCCTCGCCCTGCGCCAGCAGCAGCCGCGCGCGCTCGGCAGTGCGCTTCACCGGGTATAGCACGTTCCCCGGCAAGGCGTCGGCCGACGCATAGGTCAGACCGGCGACGAGGAAGATGATGATCGTGGCAGCGGACGCCGCTGTGATGGCGGTGCTGCGCCAGAGCGCACGAAGCCAGCCAAGTCCCGCCAGTGGCGGCCTGGCCGTCGTGACGGAGCGCGGTTGAGGGGCCTGTGCGATCGCGGCTGCCAGCTCGCCCCTGAAGGCCGCGTCGGGCGCCTCGGTGGCCCGCATCTCGCGAAGTGCGGCGGCAAGGTCGACCAGCGGCGCCAGCTCGCGCTCGAGCTCAGGATGCTCCTCCAGCACGAGCAGCGGGTCCGCATCTGAATCGAGCGCCGCGTCGAGCACCCGCACCAGCAAGGCTGTAGGCGCAAGGCCCGAGTCTGGGCCGAGGACGGTCGCTGAGCCCGCGATCGGCGTCGTCAGCGGCAGCTTGGTCGGTGCGACCGCGTGCGCCTGTTCCGGCGCCTGCGCCCTGCCCTCCATCAGCGAGGCCGGCAGGGGCGCTGACTCCAGCGCCGCAGCGAGCTGGGCGCGGAAGTCGTCGGACGGCCCAGGCACCTCGGGCAGGCGGGCCAGACCGGCCACCAGCTCGAGCGACGGGCGCAACTCATCGGCGAGCTCGGGGAAGCCCGACAGCGCGGCATCGACATGGACGCCTTGCGATGCCATCTGCTCCAGGCAGGCGTCCAGCGCCCGCTCGAGCTCGCTCCTGTGGCTCACGTCAGCTCGTCCTGCTCCCTGTAGAGCATCTCGCGCAGCGCGGACAGCGCGCGGAACTGCAAGCCCCGCACCGCACCGCGCCGCTTGCCCATGATCTCGGCCACCTCACCGGTCGACAGGTCCTCGAAGAAGCGCAGGACAAGCACCTGCTGCTGCTCCTCGGTCAGCCGCCCGATGGCGTGGCGAACTCGGTCAGTCGTCAGCATCTCGGCCAGCACGCCCTCCGGGCGCACGTCGTCGCGGCTCGCCTCCCACTCCAGCTGCGGGGTGGCGTTGTCGAGCTCGACGCTCGGCTTGCGCGACCTGTGATAGTCGACCACCAGGTTGTGCGCGATCCGGAACAGCCATGCCCCGAACGGGTGGTTGCGCCACTCGTAGTCGCCAATAGCATCCCATGCCTTGAGGAACGTCTGGCTCGTGAGGTCCTCGGCCTCCGACCTGCGGCCTACCTTGAAGTAGATGTAGCGGTATATCTTGTCGAGGTACCGGTCATACAGCACCCCGTACGCCTCGCGGTCGCCGCCGGAGGCTCGCGATGCCAGCAGCCGCTCCTCGTCGAGCCCGTCAGCGTCGACTTCGGCTCTGGTCTCTACAACGCCCGCGCCGGGGGTCGTGTTACGGACGCCACTGGCGTCGGTGCGCAGATCGGTCATGCGCACCACCTGCGCCAAGGCGCCGCAGCCGACGCGTCGAGTGAACCGCCCGCCGTGTGCTCCGCGACGGGGCGTGACTTGCTCGGAGTAGCCGATCGGCGGCGCACCCGCTGGGCGTACGGCGGTGACCGGAAGGCCTCGGGTTGCGTAACCCGCGCTCGATCGGCGCGGCTACCGGGCAGGTGACCCATTGAATCAGTCCTTCGCTTCACAGGGCGTGGATGATGCCCATCAGCCTGGCGCACCACCATTAATGGTACCTGATCGACTAGTTATGACGTTCGGAGCGCGGCGCGCGTTTTGGTCTCTTGAAAGGGCTTGACACTGGGGGCGCTCGGTGATACTCTATCACACGCACGACGAGTCAGTTCTGTAAGGGCACACCGAGCACAATGGCCAGTCGCGTTGCGACTGGCGTTTTTCGTGCGAGGTGGGCGCGGCAGGGCGGACGACGTCGCAGACACCAAGTTCCAAGTAATAGGGAGAGCAAGACCAAATGAGCGAGACAATCACCGGCACCGTCAAGTGGTTCAATGCCGACAAGGGCTACGGCTTCATCACCCGCGACGACGGCGAGAAGGACGTGTTCGTCCACCACAGCGCGATCAACGCGCCCGGCTTCCGCACGCTTGACGAGGGTCAGCGCGTCGAGTTTCAGATCGAGCAGGGACCGAAGGGCCCCAGCGCGGCCAACGTTACGCCCGCCTAGAGTTCGATCATCCTTGCCGCCCGAAACGGGCGGCCATGCCCGGTAGGACCCCTCCGGTCCCCACCGGCGCCAGAAACTGAATACGGTTCGCGGGGCGGCATCGCCGCCCCGCTTTCCATTTAACCCACCGCGGCGTTAGGATATCCTCGACGCTGCGGCGCGCTCTCAGCCCTGCCGCCCCACCGGCCGAGGCCCGCGGAGCCCCGCACCGCGACAGGGAGAAGCCCCTTGCGCACACACACCACAGCCCAGTCTGAGAGCCCAGTCCTGGCGACGGCGGTCCGTTGGCTCGCACCGACAGCGGCAATCGGGCTGCTGCTCGCGCTACCGGTCGGGGCTCTCGCCGCACCAGCGGACGACGATCCGACGCGCGCCTCCTCGCGGCTGGTGGTTGACATCTCGGCCGTGCCGCCGACGGACGCGCTGCGCCTGGGTCGGGCGCTGCCCCAGTGGGAGGAATCGATCGCCGTCGGCAGCGAGGCGATCACGATCTCGGCGGGCGAGCTGGCGGAGCTGCGGCGGTCGGGGTTCCCGGTCAGCGTCATCGGGCCGGCGCCGGACGCCCCGGCCTACTGGCCAAGCTGCTGGACCAGCAAGGCGGACACCTATGCGTGGGTGAATCAGCTCGCGGTCGACCACCCGGAGCTCGTGGAGATCATCGACTACGGCGACACGTACTGCAAGGCCGAGCGCGGCTGCCTCACGCCAGGCGACGACCGCCTGGACGGCAGCGACTTGCTGGCGGTCAGGATCGCCAACGAGGAGTCCCCGGCGACCAAGGACGGGCGCCTTTGGATCGACGGCGGGATTCACGCCCGCGAGATCTCGGCCACCGAGTTGATGATCGCCTACACCGAGGAGGTGCTCCGCGACTACGGCACAGACCCGCAAGTCACCTACCTTCTGGACTACCGCGAGCTGTACGTTGGCGTGATGGTCAACCCCGACGGTCGTGACCTCGTTGAGCTCGGCAACAACCGCGCCTACAACTCGGGGCCCTGGTACTGGCGGAAGAACGGGCACCTTGACCAGCACGAGGACTGCTTCTGGCCGCCCACCATCTCCGAGCACTACGGCGTTGACCTCAACCGCAACCACTCCTACGGCTGGGAGTACCCCGGGCATCAGAACGACCCGTGCGCCGAGACATATCGCGGGCGCTCGGCGGTGTCGGAGCCTGAGACGGCGGCGATAGAGGTCCTCTGGCGCAGCATCTTCCCCGACCAGCGCGGCGAGGATCCGTCGGCGCCGGCCGGACTGGACACCACGGGGCTCACCCTCAGCTTCCACAACGCGACGGTCCCGGGGTTGATCCTCTATCCGTACGGGCACACGTCGGAGCCGCCGCCGAACGCCGCCGGCCTGATCGCCATCGCCGAGCGCTTCGTTGCGCCTCTCGACTACGATGCGCGCCGGGCCATCTATGCGACGAGCGGCAATGCCCGCGACTGGGTCTACGGCGAGCTGGGCGTGCCGGCTTACGTCATCGAGCTGGAGGGGACCGACCACTTCACGCCGTGCCACGTGATGCCGGAGCTGCTGCAGGAGCAGTACGAGCCGATCACGAGCATGTGGGGACTGGCGGACAAGCCCTACGAGCGCATACGGGGACCGGAGGTGAAGACCCTCGATGTCCCCGCGACGGCCCAAGTCGGCGACAGGATCACGATCGGGGCGCTGCTGGACGAGACCAGGTCGGGCGGCGACGCGGTCTACGCGGCCGAGATCACCATCGGGATGCCCGGCGGCTTGAGCAGCGGGGGCCCGCACCCGGGTCCCGGCGTGCCACCCGGCTCGGGCATCGCGCTCGCTCCGGCAGACGGCGCCTTCGACAGCCCGACCGAGGCCGGCTCGGTCGAGTTGCCCACGTTCGGGCTGCATGCGGGGCGACACTTGATCGTGGCCAGGGCGCGCGATGCGAACGGGCACTGGGGCCCGCCTCGCGCGGCGTTCCTGGAGCTGGCCCCGGCACCGACACCCGTCGCCACGGCGACGGCCAGCTTGACACCGACAGCGACGGCGACGCCTACGGCCACGGCCTCGCCGACGCCGACAGCGACGCCCACCGGCACTGCGACCGACACGCCGACCGCGACGCCCAGGGAGACGCCGACGCCGGTTGCGAGCGCGACGCCGACGGCCTCGGCGACAGACGAGCGGACCGCCACAAGCACCGCGTCGGCCACGCCGACGGGCTGCGAGATCCATCTGCCCCTGGCGTCGAACGGCTAGGCTCGAGGGCGCGCCCGGCGCCGGTTGGCCATGTCCGTCTGCTGCCGATCGCAGCCGGCCAAGCCAGTCTGCCGGCGGCTTGGTCAGGCGCGGTCTAGGGGGGTACCCGGCGCCGGCTGCCCAGGGCTTGGCGACCGACTTGCGCCTATCGGGGTGAATGAGGTATCCTAGCTGCGCCTGTCGCGCTCGTCTGGTGTTGAAGTGTCGTCAACCAACACTGTAACTAAGGGAGCCGAGCTCAGGGCGGCGTTGCGACCGAGTCGGGTCGCCCGGTAGGCACCCACCTGCGGAACGCAGGTTGTGAGACTGGCGCCGACGACGCGACATGGCGGACTCATTTGGGGGTCTATCAGACCCCCATCTACATTTCAAAGCGGCAGTGACGGAGACGAGTAGGCGGGCCGCCGTCGGCACAGCGATCCCGAGCAGGTGCGAGTCGGGACCGACGACCCGCTGGAAATCCCTCCCGAGCCGCGACGGCAAACGGCCGCGCCACGAGCCGGTCAAGTAGTCGTCGACGGGGTCGCGACCGTTACCAGCGCGGCGGCATGCGGGCGGACCCGCGGCCGGGTGGCAGAGCGAGGTAGCGCTGGCCAGCGCCAGGTGGCGCGAGCCAGCGCGACGAAGCGCAGGCCAGCGCAAGCCAGCGCGAGGCTGCGTGACGAGCCACCGGCGTAGCGGTGAGGCGCAAGTGCTGACAGAGAGGGCGGCGCGAGCCGTCAAGCGGGGTGGTACCGCGAGAGCGTGCGCTCTCGTCCCGGTGGGGACGAGGGCGCTTCCGCATTAACGGCTCGAGAGCGCGACACGGGCGCGCCGCGAGCGCGCTGTACGGGCGAGCTCCACCCGCGAGCTCTGCCCGCGAGCTCTACCGGCGTGCTCGACGGGCGCGGTCCACGACCGCTCCACAAGGGCGCGCTCCACGAGCGCAGGCAACCAGGCGAGGGGATCATGAGCGATCAAGGTGAGACAGGGAAGGCATCCACCGACGTGACCCTATTCGGGCCCGTGCCGACGCAGCCGGACTGGCCGGCTATCGAGCACGAGGTCCTCGACTGGTGGGGCGAGACGGACGCGTTCGGCAAGCTCTGTCGGCAGAACGCGGGCGCCGAGCCGTGGTCGTTCCAGGACGGTCCCATCACGGCGAACAACCCGATGGCGGTGCATC
>JBJYWW010000086.1:0-1366 GCA_046259645.1 Anaerolineae bacterium | reverse complement strand
CTGGGGCAGGACCTACAAGGACGCCTGGGGGCGGTTCCGCGCCATGCAGGGCCATGACCTGCGCTGGCAGAATGGCTTCGACTGCCAGGGCTTGTGGGTCGAGGTGAACGTCGAGCGTGAGCTGGGCTTCCGGAGCAAGCGCGACATCGAGGCGCACGGGATTGCGGCGTTCGTTCGCCGCTGCAAGGAGCGCGTGCTCCGAATGGCCGCGCTGCAGACCATGCAGTCGATCCGGCTCGGCATGTGGATGCAGTGGGACGACCCTGACAAGCTGCGTTGGTTGGCCGACAACATCGACCGCGACGAGCCGGTGAAGGTTAAGACGCCGAGCGGCGACGTCACCGACACCGTCGAGAGCCTTGTGGGGCGGCTCGGTCACTGGCCATGGTACGGCAGCTACTTCACGTTCTCCGACGAGAACAACTACATGATCTGGCACTTCCTGAAGACGTGCCACGAGCGCGGCTGGGTCTATCAGGGCACCGACGTGATGCCCTGGTGCACCCGGTGCGGCACCGGGCTGTCGCAGCACGAGATCGTGACGGAGGGCTATCAGGAGACGACGCACCTGAGCCCCACCCTGCGGTTCCCGCTCGTGGATCGACCCGGCGAGTCGCTGCTGGTCTGGACGACCACGCCCTGGACGCTGACCTCGAACGTGGCGGCGGCGGTGGGACCAGAGCTGACCTACGTACGCGTTCGCCAGGGCGACGAGGTGTTCTACCTCGCCGAGGGCGCGGCGGCGACGGCGCTGGAAGGCGACCACGAGGTGCTGGACCGGCTGACCGGCTCGGAGATGCTGGGCTGGCGCTACACCGGTCCGTTCGACGAGCTGCACGCGCAGGTGGAGGGCCGCGAGCATCACGTGGTGATCGCCTGGGACGAGGTGGGCGCAGAGGAGGGCACCGGCATCGTCCACATCGCACCGGGGTGCGGCGCCGAGGACTTCGAGCTGGGCAAGGAGTACGGGCTGCCGGCGATCGCGCCGCTCGACGAGGACGGCAAGTTCGTGGAGGGCTTCGACTGGATGGTCGGGCGCCACGCCCTGGAGCTGGCCGACGAGGTGCTGAGCAACCTGCACGACAAGGGGCTGCTCTACCGCGCCGAGCCATACACGCACCGGTATCCGGTGTGCTGGCGCTGCCAGTCCGAGCTGGTGTTCCGGCTCGTCGACGAGTGGTTCATCTCTATGGGCGAGCTGTACGACAAGCCGCGCGAGGAGGTGACCGACGAGGAGAAGGCCGCCAGTCTGCGCTACCAGATCATGGACGTGGTGGATCAGATCATTTGGATCCCGTCGTACGGCCTCGGGCGCGAGCTCGACTGGCTGCGCAACATGGGCGACTGGATGATCTCGAAGAAGCGC
>JBJYWW010000085.1:0-20799 GCA_046259645.1 Anaerolineae bacterium | reverse complement strand
GTGCCCGTCGCCCTGCTTCCGGAGGCGCGCTACGTCCTGGTCGGCGCGGCTGCCGTTGGCGCGGTCGAGGGGCTGTTCACGCCTGCCCGCGCGGCGCTGGACGGCGTCGGGCGGATGGACCTGAACAACGGCATCGACACGGTGCAGCGAGTGGCGTCCGCGGCCGGCGTGTTCATCGTGCTCCACCTCGGCTGGGGACTCGAGGGCCTGATCTGGAAGAACCTCGTGCTGGCGCTTGCCGCCGGGGCCGTGTACCACGTGGCGCTGCGCCGCACCGTCGCCGGGCTGTCCGGCTTCGAGCTGGCGGTCGAGAGGCGGCGGCTGCGCGAGCTCGCCGCGTTCGGGCGGCACATCCAGGTCATCAACCTGTCGGGCGTGGCCGTCGAGGTCGGCTCGAAGATGGTGCTGAGTCGGATCGCGGGGTTGCCGGCGGTGGCCGCCTACGAGGTCGCGTCGCGTGTGACCGGGCAGATCGGCGGCGCGCTGCTGGCGGCGGCGAGCGCACTCTTCCCGGCCGCGGCCGAGGTCCGGTCCGCGGCACGCGTGTCCGTATCGGCCTTGGCCCACCGCGCCGCCGCGGCAGGCAGCCGAGTGGAGCACCGGCTGGTGGAGCTGTGCCGGCGCGCGACGACGTACACCGGCTGGCTGGCGCTGCCCACCTATGCGCTGCTGGCCGTGCTGGCGCAAGACTTCGTCAACGCGTGGCTCGGCCCGGGGTACGAGCCGGTTGCCCGCGCGCTGATCGTCCTCGCGCTGGGCTGGATCTTGGCGGTGTTGTCGGCGCCGGCCCACATGGTGGCCCAGGCCGGCGGTCAGGTGCGGGCGAGCACGGCGGCGGCCGCCGCCACGACGGTGGTGGCTGTCGGCGGCGCCGCGCTGCTGGTCCGACCGCGTGGCCTGGAGGGCGTGGTGGCTGCCCAATCCCTGGGGTTGGCGGCGGGCGCGGTGCTGATGTGGGTGCTGTTCTGCCGCGGCTTCAACTGCGGCTGGCGCGATCTCGGTTTGCCGCGCTGGCGGCCGATAGCCGCCGCCGTGGCCGGAGCGGTGCTCGCGAGGCTGGTCGTCGCGCAGCTGTCGCCATCGCTCCTGACGTTGGCCGTGGCGGCCGGGGCCGGCCTGGCGCTGTATGGTGGTGCCATGCTGGCGTCGCGTGAGGTAAGCGAAGTCGAGGCGGAGCTGGCAAGGCAGGTCCTGCGGCGCCCGACAAGCCAGCGGTCCGGCGCACCGAACGAGACGCGGCGTGGTGCGGCGACTGACGCGACGGCCGAGCCGCTAGCCGGTCTGGTGGTTGAGCACGACGAAGCGGCCGGCGACACTCCCGCCAAACCGCCGGACGAGGATGGCAGCCCGTGCGGGTAGTCGCTGTGATCCCGGCCTGGAACGCGCGGTCGCGCCTCGATGACGTGCTCGACGCGCTTGACGGCCAGGTCGAGCACGTGGTCGTGGTGGACAACCTCTCGAGCGACGGCACCGCCGCGTGGCTGTCGACCGCGCGCGCCAACGTTGCGTGCCTGGAGAGCGGCGACAACATCGGCTACGCCGCTGCGGTGAACCGCGCGATCGAACACGCCCGACGCTGGTCGCCGGACGCCGTGCTGCTCGTGAACGACGATGCCGTGTTCGGCCCTGGGGCGGTGGCGCTGCTGTCCGCCGCCCTCGAGAGGGACGCGACGATCGGCGCCGCCTCGGCCCACATGGTCTACGCCGACGACGAGGGGACTCTGAACGGCGCGGGGGGCACCTTCGACCGCGAGCGAGGCTGGGCCGCGCTGCGCGGAGCCGGAACACCAGACGACGGGCGATTCACCGGGAGCCCGGACGTCGAGTACCCGAGCGGGGCGGCCAGCCTGCTGCGCTCGGCGGCGCTCGACGACGTGGGGGGTATGGACGAGGCGTACTACCTCTACTTCGAGGACGCAGACTGGGGGCTCCGAGCGGCAGAGCTAGGCTGGCGCACGATCTACGTTCCGGAGGCGCGCGTCGTCCACGTGGGATCGGCCGGCACGGCGGACGACCCAGCGCGCCGGCGGTACTACAACGTGCGCAATCGATTGCGGCTGGCACGAAGGCACGCATCGCGGTCAGGTCGCGCGCTGGCGTGGGCGGAGACGATCGGGCTCCTCGCCAAGCAGCCTCCGCGGTGGATCAGCCCGGCGAGGCGGCGCGATGCCGAGGCGGTGTTTCTCGGCGTGCTCGACCACCTGCGCGGGCGATACGGACGGAGCGCCAGGTTCGGCTAGGGCTTGGGTGCCGGGGCGGCAGTGTCGGGCATGGACAGCGCCACGGGGCGCCGCTGCGCGGAGCGCGCGGTTCGGTCAGCCGGTGCCGCCATCTCTCGTGGCCAAGATGATGTCCTGGTGGTCGAGATGCTCCGCGCGGCCGCACCAGTCACCGTAGTGGACGGGCTCGTCGATTCTAAGCGCATGGCGCCGAAACGCCTCGCGCACCTCGCTCTCCGGCAGTGCCACGGCGAAGTCGGGATCGCCCGCGACCATGGTTCGCGCCGACCCCAGCGGATGGTCGAAGCGCAGCTCCGATGCGCCCGCCGCCAGCAGGCGCTCGGAGTCGCGATTCAGCAGGAAGAAGGTCGCCAGGATCCGTCCTCCCCCTCGCAGCACCCGGGCGATCTCGGCCACGTAGCGCTCCGCGGCGGCCGGGGCAAGGTGCGTGAACACCGACGTGACGATGACGAAGTCGAAGGCCGCGCTACCGTACGGAAACGTCACCTCGCGTGCGTCCAGGCGCCCAGCGGGGTTGTACCGCCTGTTGGCGACATCTAGATGCTCGAACCGGAAACCCGGGAAGCGCGGTGTGATCGCGCCCTGGCACCAGACGACGGCCTCCCGCACCGCGTCGAACCCGTCGTAGCTGCCGGGGGCCCTGATCACCTCGGTGAGCGGCACCGCCATCCGCCCGACGCCGCAGCCCACGTCCAGCACCCGGTGGTTCGGCTGCAGCCCCCCGAGTGTCTGGAAGTAGTCGCGGAACGTCTTCCCGGTGCCCGTGAAGTCCCCGCGCCCAACAAATCGAAGCCCACGCGGCGGCAGGAGCGGATTGCGCCTGCCGGTGCGTAGCTCGAGCTCGTCCAGCGGCCAGTACCACAGCCGACGCAGTCGGAGTTTGCGCGCCGTGGGCAGGTAGCGGTACCACCGGGCGACCGGCCTTGCCAGCGATCTCGCGGCCGCCTCCAACGACGCCGCCACCCGACCCGTGCCGCCGCGATCGCGAGCCTCCATGCGGCGATACTAGAGTCGTCTTCTATCGGCGTCAACGGTCACGCGCGGAGACCGGGACGTGCGAGTCACTCGATGTCGGTCTGCCCGCTTCGGCAACGCCTGCGTGAGCACCCTCTACGCGAGTGACCACTGTCTGAGTGAGAGTTGTCCGCGAGAGCACGGTCTGCGTGAGTGACCACTGTCTGAGTGAGGCTTGTCCGCGTGAGCACAGTCCCCGCGCGCGCTGGCAGTGTCTGCGTAAGCGGCTTCTGCGTGAGTGCCTGCGGTCTGTTGTCCGGTGCCGGCAAGTCAGTTACCATGGCCCACCCGAATCCGCTGGGGCTACAGAACGGACGAGACATGCCCCCGAACGCGATGCGCCCCGGGCCTCGGGCGGTCGCCTACGCGTTCCTTGATTTCGGCAACGGTGGCGCGCAGCGGCTCACCGTTGCGGCCTGCCGGCACCTCGATCCCGAGCGGTATCGGCCGTTCATCCTGTGCGCGCGGAGTCTCGGTCCCATGGCCGACGAGGCCGTCGCCGCGGGCATCCCCGTGCACGCGCTAGGCGTGCTGCGTGGCAGTCGCGACCTCACTGCCGCGCCCCGGATGGCCCGCGCGCTGCGCAGGCTCAGGCCATCGATCTTGCACTTACCGCTCTACAGCCGGTCGTACCCGTACTGGCGCCTGGCGGCCAGGATGGCGGGCGTGCCCGTAGTGATCGCGCACGAGTGGAGTAGGCCGACACCACCGTCGCTGCCGCGGCGCCTGGCCGATCGCGCGCAGAGGCCCGGCACGCGGTTCATCGCGGCGTCGGAGGCCCATCAGCACGAGCTCCTTGCGGCCGGCGCGCCATCTGATGACGTAGCGGTGGTCTACAGCGGCATCGAGGTCGAGCGGTTCTCCTGGCACGCGGACGATCGGCCGAGCGTGGCCCGCCGCCTGCTCGGGCTGCCTGAGAGTCGGCCGCTGGTTCTGGTTCCGGCGCGGCTGCACCCCATGAAGGGACACATCGACCTGCTGGCTGCGGTGCCTCTGCTTCTGTGCAGGGAGCCGCGGGCGCTGGTCGTCCTGGCCGGTGACGGCCCGCTGCGCGCGGTCCTGCCGGCAGCGGCCGAGTCAGCGGGCCTTGCGGACGCGGTCCGCTTCCTTGGGCAGGTGGACGACATGCCGCGCCTGATGGCGGCGGCCGACGTGGTGGCTCTCTCCTCTCGGGTGGAGGGCCTGCCGTCGGTGATCATGGAGGCGTTCGCTGCGCGGCGACCGGTCGTCGCCACCGCGGTCGGAGGTGTGCCTGAGGCCGTCCAGGACGGCGTGACGGGCTGGCTCGTGCCGCCGCGCGCACCGGACATGCTGGCCGACGCGATCGCGGCCGCGCTAGGCGACGAGCGCGAGAGCGCTCGGCGCGCCACGGCTGGTCAGCAGGTCGTGTTGGAGCGGTTCACTGCGCGTCAAGCGGCCGACCGGTTGCAGGACCTCTACGACGCTTGGCTCGACGAGACTGGCGATGCCGGCCTCGGCCGGGGCGCTGGTGCGCCGGCGATCCAGTGACCGACCGCGATGGCACGGCGCGCGACGGGCTGACGGTGCTTCACTGCCGGGCGTCGTTCTCTCGCCACGGACCGGAGCAGGCCCTCGACCAACTGGCGCCCGCGCTGCGCAGGCAAGGCGTCGAATCGCGCGTGCTGGCCCTCTACAGGCCGCCGGAGGACGGCCCGGCTGTGCACCCGTGGGTGGCTGACATCCGCGCGGCCGGTCTCGAGGCGGATCAGATAGCGGACCCGGGACCTCTGTCGCTCGGCGTTGCCCGGCGCTTGCGTCGACGCATCATCAAGTCCGGCGCCGACATCCTGCACACGCACGACTACAAGACGAACGTGTTCGGCGGGCTGGCGGCCAGGAGGGCTGACCGGTCGATTCCGTGGGTGGCCACCGTCCACCTCCACACGACCACCAGCCGCCGCCTGCGGCTCTACAGGGCGCTCGATCTGTTCCTGCTGCGCCTGGCCGATCGCGTGATCACGGTGTCACGGGACCAGCGCCGGTCGCTGCTCGCCCGCGGCCTGGACCGCCGGCGTGTGGTGCTGATCCCGAACGTGATCGACGCTGCATCCTACTCGGCCGCGGCTGCGGAGCGGAACGCTGCTCGCGCATCGCTGGGGCTCAGCCGCGACGCGCCGGTGGTCCTGACGGTGGGACGCCTCACCGAGCAGAAGGGCCTGGACGATTTGCTCTCGGCGTTGGTCACGGTACGCGAGGCGCGACCCGACGCCAGGCTGCTTATCGCCGGCGACGGGCCCGATCGCGAGTCCTTGGAGCAGCAGGCGCGTGGGCAAGGACTGGGGGGCACCGTCACGTTCCTCGGCTACCGCGACGATGTCCCGTCCCTGCTCGCGGCGAGCGATGTGTTCGCGCTGGCATCGCGCGCAGAGGGCCTGCCGATGGCCTTGCTCGAGGCGATGGCGTTGGGCGTGCCGGCCGCCGTGACGGCGGTCGGCGGTGTGCCGGACGTGGTCCGCGACGGTGTGACGGGCCTGCTGGTGCCACCGGGCGACCCGGACGCCCTGGCGCATCGAGTGCTGGAGTTGATCGGCGACGCGGAGATGGCGCGGTCGATCGGCGCGGCCGCGCAGCAGAGCGTTAGGCGCAGCTACGCTCCAGACCACGCCGCGCGGCTGCTGGCGGCGACGTACCGGGCCGTGCTGGCGGAGCAGACGTGAGCGGAGCTCGCCCCTTGCGCGTCGCCCTGGTCGACCCGTCCCGCCAGGCCCCTGCGTACGTGCGGCAGCTGGGCCGGGCGCTTTCCGAGGTCGGCTGCGACGTCTCGCTGCTGACCGCGCCGCTGCTGTATGATGTGCTGGAAGGTGACGACGGGGGCGTCGCCGAGAGGCTGGTCTTCGGGCGGCTGCTGGCACCGCTCTCGGGGCGACCACACGACGCCGGAGGCCGACAGGCTGAGCCGCGGCCCCTGCCGGCGGCGGCCCGCAGCGCGGTGGCGCGACGGGCGCTGCGCGCGGCTACCTATCCGGCTGAGGCCGCGGGAGTGGCCGCGCTGTGTCTGAAGGAGCGACCCGACATCGTTCATCTGCAGTGGTCCCTGGCGCCGCCCCTGGATGGTCTCTGGCTGCGCGCGCTCCGGCGCGCGGCCGTGCCCGTGGTCTACACCGCGCACAACGTGGTGCCGCACGAGCCGCGCCCGTGGCACCCGGCCTTTCACCGCTGGCTGCAGGGCGCGGCGCACGTCGTGATAGCCCATTCGCGCGCCACGCGCGAGCGGCTCATCGACCTGGGCGGCGTCAGCGCCGCTCGCGTCGCCGTGGTGCCGATGCCGGCTGACGAGCCTGAGAGCCGTCTGGGTCGGGCCGAGGCGCGTGCGTCGTTGTCGCCGCCGCTCCCGCCGGACGCGCCGGTGGTGCTGTTCTTCGGCCATGTGCGACCCTACAAGGGGCTCGAGACACTCATCGACGCAGTGCCCCGGCTGCTCGAGTCGGTACCGGCGGCGCGCATCCGGGTGTGCGGCCCGGTGAGCGGCGGACACGCTGGCGCGAAGCGCATCACGGAGCTCGCGGCGTCGCGTGGCGTCGCGAGCGCCGTCTACCTCCGGCCGGGCTACATGCCGGCCGGAATCGCGGCCGCCAGCCTGGCGGCGGCCGACGTGGTCGTCTTGCCGTACGTCACTGCTAGCGACAGCGCTGTGCTGGCCGGCGCGCGCGGCCGCGGCCGCGCCGTCGTGGCGACCGATGTGCCGCCGCTGGCGGAGGCCTTGGAGGCGGGCGGTGGAATCGTCGTACCTCGTGGCGACCCAGCGCAGCTGGCTGATGCGCTAGCCGCCGTACTGGGGCAGCCGGACACCAAGGCCCGACTGGAGCGAGAGGCGCGCGATGCGGCGGCGGCATGGACGTGGCGCGACGCGGCGGAGGCAACAGTGAACGTCTACCGCGCGGCGGCCGGGATGACCGCACCGTGACCACGGCGGCCGCGCTACGAGCGGGCCGCCCGCTGTGACCGGGGCGAACGCCGTGAGCGCTACGCCCGCGCCGGTGCGCGCCGACTGGCCGATCGTCACCGTGATCGTGCCGGTGAGGAACGAGGGGCGGCATCTCGGCGAGACCCTGCGGTGTCTCCTCGAGGGCGACTACCCGGTCGACCGGATGGAGGTGCTGGTGGTCGACGGCTGCTCGACCGATGCCACCGCCGACGTCGCGGCCGAAATCGCTGCCACCGACCGGCGCGTGAGGCTACTGCGCAACACGCGCCTGACCGCGCCGGCCGGTCTCAACGTCGGCCTCGCCGCGGCGGCCGGCGACGTGGTGGTGCGGCTGGACGGGCACGCGCGACCGGCGCCGGACTACGTGCGCCGGTGCGTGGACGCGCTGGACCGCACGGGGGCCACGGCCGTCGGCGGCATGCTGGTCGGCCGCGGTATCACGTCTTTTGGCCGCGCGGTGGCGGTGGCTGGCGCGACGCCCTTGGGGGCTGGGTACGCCCGCTACCGGCTTGGGGGTGAGGGGCCCGTCGACACAGTCTACCTTGGGGCATGGCACCGCGCCGACCTGGAGCGCCTCGGCGGCTTCGACGAAGCGCTGCCGCGCAATCAGGACTACGAGCTGTGCGAGCGAATACGGGCGTCGGGCGGGACGGTGTGGCTGGACCCTCGCATCAAGTCCGACACGGTCGTGCGCTCCGACCCCGCCTCGCTCGCCGCGCAGTACTTCGGGTACGGTGCGGGACGCGCGGCGACGGTCGCGAAGCACCGCCGATCGCTGCGAGCACGGCAGGCCGTGCCGGCCGGGGTCGTCGGTCTGGCGGCACTGCTCGGTGCCGCGGCGATGTGGAGCGCCACGGCGCGACGCGCGCTCGGCGCGCTGGCGGCGGCGTACACCGCGGCCGTCGCGGCCGCATCGCTCGTCGCAGCCGGAGGGCGGTCCGGGCGCAATCTGCGCGGTCGCGACGCTGGGTGGCTGCCCGTCGCGTACGGCGTGATGCACGGTGCCTGGGGCGCCGGCTTCTGGTCCGGGCTGGCGCGGACGGGCGTCAAGTCACTGGCAGCCGTCCGCCGCCGCTCCGGCGATCCGACTGATCGCGGGCGCGACCTATGAGCGAGCAGGCGGGCACCTCCGACACCGGCTCGCTGCGCGAGCGCGATGGGCTCCACCAGGTCCCGCTGGGCGCGTTCGAGCGACGCGCCGTCCTGATCGGCGGCGACATCGTGGTGGTGTTCCTGGTTACCACTATGTCGTTGCGCCTGGGGGCGCTGAGGTCCGGTTGGGAGTGGTCGACCGAGTTCCTGCTCGAGCACGCTACCTGGTATGTGCTTCTCGCGGCCCTGTGGGTCGCGCTGGCCTGGGCGAACGGCCTGTACGACCTGCGGCGCGCGCCCGACAGGTGGCACGCCGCGGTGCTGTCGGCCAAGGTCGGCGCCCAGGTGCTGCTCGTGTGGGCGATCGCCTACTTCGTCCCGCCGCCCTGGACGCTGGTGCGACACGTCGTGGTGTTCTTCAGCGCGGGCATGGTGGTCGCGATCCCTTTGTGGCGCCAGGCCTACGCAGCCGTCATCAGCCGGGACGCGTTCCGAAGGCACGTACTGCTCGTGGGCGCCGGCCTGGCGGGCCGCACGATGCTGGACACCTTGCGCTCCGCGGCGCCCCATGACTTCGAGGTGAAGGGCTTCGTGGACGACGATCCCGTGCTGGCCGGCACGGAGGTGGACGGCGTGCCGGTGGTGGCCGACCGCTCGGACCTGTTGCAGGCGGCGCGAGAGCTCGGCGTCTCGGAGCTGGTGCTGTGCATCACGGCCGGAGCGCACGGCGACCTGCTCGGCGCGTTGCTCGAGGCCCGCGAGCAAGGCATCGATGTTGTGCCCATGCCTGTCTTGTACGAGTCGATCACCGGCCAGGTGCCCGTGGAGCACGTGGGTGATCACTGGGCGGTGGCCCTGCCGCTGGCGCGCCCCGCCGCCGGCGGGCTCTACCCCCTGGCTCAGCGAGGCGTCGACATCGCGTTCGGTCTCGGCGGGCTCCTGGTCCTGGCCGTGCTCATGGTGGTCGTCGGCCCGGCGATCAAGCTCACGTCGCCCGGCCCGGTCTTCTACAGGCAGCGTCGTGTGGGCCGCGGCGGACGCGAGTTCACGCTGCTGAAGCTGCGGACGATGGTTGAGGACGCCGAACCGGACGGGCCGGTGTGGGCCGAGCCGGACGACCCGCGCGTGACCGCCGCGGGCAGGTTGCTCAGGCGGACGCGGCTCGACGAGCTGCCGCAAGCGGTCAATGTCCTGCGCGGTGACATGAGCCTGGTCGGCCCGCGCCCGGAGCGGCCGGAGTTCGTGGCCGAGCTCGCGGATCAGATCCCGTACTACAGAGCCCGGCATGCGGTGCGACCAGGCCTGACGGGCTGGGCGACGGTCAACCAGGGCTACGCGAGCTCGACCGAGGGGGCGCTCCTGAAGCTCCAGCGCGACCTCTACTACATCAAGCACCAGTCGTTGCTGCTCGACGCCTACATCCTGCTCCGCACGCTGGCCACCGTGGTGCGCTTCGGCGGTCGCTGATCGCCGCCTGCCCGCGGCGCGTGGAACCGGGGCGCGGCGTGAAGCGTTACGAGCCGCATGCACCGGACATCAAGGACCTTCAAGAACATGGTCAGCAACGGGGGCGCCGCTCGCGGGCTGTCGTTGCTGGCCACCGTGCTGCTGCTGCCGGCGATGCTGACCGGGGCGGCGTCGAGCGCCAGGCGCGACGGAGTGGCGCTGGCCGTCGCCGCAGGCGATGCCCGAGCCGGCGGCATTTCGCTCGGCTTGGTCGACCGAGCGCGCTCCGTGGGCGGGTCCCCGATCACGGAGATCTCGCTCGCTGGCGACTCCGGTCGCGACGCTCTCGTTGTGCCGTTGGCGACGACAGCCGGTGCGCGGCAGTCGGTGTGGCTCGTTCACGCCGTGGGGCTCGTCGCCGAGATCATCGGAGTCTTCATGAGCTTCTGGCTCGCGCGGGCCGCGGGCATGGTGCCTGCGCCGCTCTCGGGCCGGATCTTCGCCCTGTCGTTGCTGCTGGGCCTGGCGTCGTATTCGTCGGCCAACGCGACTTCGTCTCTGGCGCCTGTCCTGACGCCGCAGCACGTGTTCGCCTCGGTGAAGGACGGCTTCGTGTGGGCGGCGGCCTTCCCGATCTTCGCTCGGGCATTCGGAATGACCCGCGACGACGCCGAGGGGCAGGCTACGAGCTAGGTCGTCGCACCCCTCGGTCGCACACGCGGCGCGGCGGCGGCGCCTGGGCAGTGCAGCGCGCGGCCGAGGTGCCGTAAGCTAGGCCATGCGCGCGATCGCCTCACTGCGCCGGTCAGCCCGGCTTGGACACCAGCTCTCGCGGCGGCACGCCGCCTGGCCGCTGGTGGTGCTAGCGTACATCGCGATCGTGGCCCTGGTTGCGCCAAACGCGCGCAGGCGGCTGGCGGGCGGCTGGCTCTCGAGCCCGCGGAGCGGGACACCGGCCAGCGTCGTGGCTGTCATCGACGGCGACACGGTCGAGGTCGCCGGCGGCGTGACCGTGCGGCTGCTGGGGCTGGACGCGCCGGAGACCAAGAACCCCAACATGGACGGTCCGCAGCCGTTCGGCCCGGAGGCGAGCGCGCGCCTGACCCAGCTCCTGGCGGGCCGTGAGGTGCTCCTCGAGCGGGACGTCGTCGGCCTCGATCACTACGGTCGCTCCTTGCGGCACGTGTGGCTCGGCGACACGCTCGCCGCGGAGGTCCTGATAGCGGAAGGTCTCGCGTACGCGCAGTCGATCCCCCCGAACACGCTGCACGCCGACCGCCTGGAGCGGGCCGAGGCTGCCGCGCGCCAGGCGAAGGTTGGGCTGTGGGGTCTGCCGCGACCGACGCCGCTGCCGCTGTTCGCGAGCCCGTCACCGTGACCGGCCCCGATGGGCCTGGTCGCGCCGACGACGCTGCCGCCCCCGGCGCTGATCGGCGCGCCGGCCGCGGGACCGTCCGCGCCCCCTCGACGCTGCCCTTCGGACCGTATCGGGGTCGCGACGTCGAGGAGGTGGCGGTGATGGACGCCCCGTACCTCGAGCGCCTGGTCCGCGAGGCGGTCGGCTCACACCGGCTTCGGGCCGAGGCAGCCCGCTCGTTGGCCCGACTGGAGGTGCGCGACGCGGCCGCGACCGGCGCGGAGCCTGCGCGGCGACCTTGGCCGCCTCGGCCCGGCTGGCAACGGCTAGCCCCGGCGGTGCGCTCCGCGGCCCCGATTGTCGCGATCGCGGCCGCGATTGCGCTGGCCGTCGCTGTCGCCGACCGCTATTTCGAGGCGCCCGGACCGTTGCGATCGGGTGCCCTCACCTCGTCCTCCGCCCTGACCTCGTCGGGCACGGCGGCGAGCGAGGCTCCCGCGGCACCGGTCCGCGCAGCAGACGGCAGCGGCATGTCGGCCCCTGGCGTCGCGCCCGGCGCGGGCGCGGTATCGGGCGCTGGTCCTGTGGCGGATGAGCGCGCCCACGGAGGCGTCCCGGCAGACGGCGGCTCGACCGGCGACCTCGAGGGCGTCGACGTCTCGGCGCCGTGTGGTGAGAGGACGGCGGGCGCGGTCTCCGCCAGCGATGCGTCAGAGCTGGTGGACACGTTCCAGCCGGTGGAGTTCCGCGTCGTGCGCACGAAGGACACCGGCCGAGTGACCTTCCTGAACAGCCACGACCCGTATCAGGGGTACTTCTACGTGGCCGTGTTCCCGAGTGAGTACGAGCTGTTCCCAAGCCCGCCCGCGCAGTACTTCAAAGGGCGCTGCATAGTCGTGCAGGGCGCCATCGAGGTCTACCGGGGGTCACCGCAGATCGTGCTCCACGGTTCCGAGGACGTCAGGATCGTAGGCGACTAGCCCAGCCCGCAACGGGCATCAGTTCGGCCTGCCGGAGCCGGGAGCTTGTATACTTGGCCGATGACATCGTCACTGCGCGAGCCGCGCTCGGCCGTCTGCCTCGCCGTCCGCCTCACCGTCCGCCTCACTGCGTGCTTCGCGGTTGCTGGAGCGGTGATAGCCGGATGCCAGCCGGAACGAACGGCGGAGCCCGGCTCTCAGCCGCTTACGGTCGCCACGTCGGCGCCGGCGGAGGAGTCGGGGGCTACGGCGCTAGAGGCGGACGCCGATGGCCACACTGCCGCAGGTGGCGCGCGGCCGCGAGCCGACGCCGACGGAACCGCCTCGGCGGCGGGCCAGCCAGCGACGCATGCCGCCACCGCGGCAATCGCCGCCGGCGAGGGCGCGGACGGTGACGCTCCTGCTTCGCTAGCCCTTGTGGGCGGCGACTGGGGCTCCCTCCGGGGGCCGGTCGCCGCGGCGATGGAGCGGCTCACCGCGACACTCACGGCGGAGCCATCGGAGTCAGGCTCGGACGCGGCGACGGGCTCGGCCGAAGAGCGCCTCGCCGCGGCCGACGAGCTGCGCGATATCGGGCGCCTCGAGGAGGCGGAGAAGGCGTACCGGGCGCTGCTCGGCGAGCCGGGCCCCGTCTCGGCCCAGGCGGCCGCGGCGCTGGCTCGAGCCGCCCTCGACGACGACGACCCCGCGACGGCTGTCGCGCTGCTCGTCTTCGCCGCGCCGTCCGGCATGGAGGAACTGACTCCGGCCGGCCTGTACCACTACGGAACCGCTGCCGAGCAGCTTGGCGACTACCCGGCGGCATACGACGCCTACGTCCTGTTCGCCGAGGCGGCGCCGGAGCTCTCCGACGTGGCGCACCTTGCCGCCGGCACGGCATTGCTTGACGCTGGCGATGCCGGCGGGGCGATACCGCTGCTGCAGGGCGCTCTCGACGCTGCCGGCGACGACTCAACCGCCTATCTGGCGGCGCTCCGGCTCGGTAACGCTCAGTTGCGGGCCGGACGAGCGGAGGCCGCGCTGGCGGCATACGCCTACGCGCTGGGGCTGGCCACCAACGACCCGGACCGGGCCCAGGCGCTGGCCGGCCAGATTGCCGCGCACTTGGCGGCAGGCGATCAGGCCGCGGCCGTCGACGCGCGGCGTCGGCTCGTTCACGAGTACCCGGCCACGGTGCTCGGTCCCGCGGCGCTGCTGCGGCTCGACGAGGCGGTCGAGCCCGTCCCGGCGGCGGATCGGGCCGCCGTGCTGCTCGGCGCCGGCGACTATGCTGCCGCCTTGGACGCGTACGATCAGGCGCTGGCCGAGGAGGTGGATCCACCTTTCGCATTGCGCCTGGCGCGACTCGAGGCCCTCCGTGCGGCCGGCGATCACGCTGGCGTGGTCTCCGCGGCCGACGAGATGCTGGCCGCTAGCCCAGACGACCCGTCCGCGGCGGACGCGGCCTGGCTCCGAGCCCTCTCGTTGCAGGCGTCAGGCGACACAACGGCAGCAGCGGACAGCTTCGCGGCGCTCTCCTTGTTGTGGCCGGACCGCGGGCTGGCGGCCGACGCGCTGGACCGCCGCGCAGGCCTGCTGGAGGATCTCGGCGGCGCCGCGGCCGCGGCGGACGCGTATGACGCGCTTGCCACCCGCTATCCCGACGACGACCGCGCGGCGGACGCGAGCTTCCGGTCGGCCTTCCTCCGCTGGCGCGCCGGCGACGACGTCGCGGCGGAAGCGCGCCTCGCCCGCTTGGCCGAGACGGAGACGGGCGGACAGCGCGCGCGTGCCCTCTACTGGCTCGGGCGACTGGCGTTGGATCGGGGCGATGTAGGGTCGGCGACAGCACGGTGGCAGGAGGCGGTGGCCGAGGACCCGCACGCCTACTACGGGCTGCGGGCAGCTGAGCGCCTAGGGCTGACAGGGGCTCCCGCCAGCGGGCTCCCAGCTGTCGGGACCGACGCAGCCATGGCGAGCTGGCTCGCGGAGTCGGTGCCTGGCTTCACCGCTGAGGAGTGGCAAGTGCGACGGGCGGCGGTCGCCGCGGACCGCGACGTGGCGCGCGCTCGCGCGTGGCTGGACATCGGCGAGCGGCGCGCCGCGGTCCGCACGATGGACAAGTCGGTGCGGCACTGGGCCGGCGATGACGCCGGCTTGGCGGCGCTGGCTTACGAGGCGCGAGATCTCGGGCTGGTCGCGCAATCGATCGCCGCGGCCAGGCAGGTGCTCGGCGACGCGCCGCAAGCGCAGCGTGAGACGGCACCGACCGAGCTCCTGCGGCTGGTGTATCCTGACGCCTTCGGCGCGCTGATTCGCGAGGTCGCCGAGCGGAACGGGGTCCCTCCGGCGCTGATGTTCGCGCTGATCAGGACCGAGAGCCGCTTCGAACCGTCAGCGCGGTCGGTGGCCGGCGCGGCCGGGCTGACGCAGGTGATGCCATCAACCGGCGCGACGATCGCGGCCCAGCTTGGCGAGGAAGGCTACGAGCAATCAAACCTGCTCAGACCGGAGACGAGCATTCGCTTCGGGGTATGGTTCCTCCGCGGCCAGCTCGAGAGCCACGACGGCATCGAACGGCTGGCCCTCGCGGCGTACAACGGCGGTCCCGGCAACGCCAGCCGTTGGTGGTCGGATGCCGGGGGCGATCTCGACGCGTTCGTGGAAGTGATCGACTACGACGAGACCCGCAACTACGTCACGTGGGTCGAGGAGTCGCGGGCTTGGTACGAGCAGCTCTATGGTGAGTGACCGCGTCGGCGCGACGACGGACGTGGTACGAGCAATTCAGTGGTGAGTGGCCGCGACGACGTGGCGACGGGCTGGTGTGGGCAGCCCTGCGGCTGGGGATCATCCGCGCGCGAGCGCGCCGCCGCTCGGCGCGGACGATCAGACACGAGGTGAGGACATGACAGCATCGCCAGCAAGCGGGGTCGCCGACAAGGTCCTCCGCGAGGCCGAGTCGCTGCGGCGGCAGATCGAGCGTCACGATCACCTCTACTACGTGCTCGACTCGCCTGAGATCACGGATGCTGAGTACGACGCGCTGATGGACGCGTTGAAGCGTCTGGAGGGCGCGCATCCGGAGCTCGTCACGCCTGACTCGCCGACGCAGAGGGTCGGTGGGCGCCCGGCCGAGGGCTTCGCGAAGGTGCGCCACAGCGAGCCCATGCTGTCGCTCGACAACGCATTCAACGTCGAGGAGGCGCTGGCCTGGGGCGATCGCGTGGGCCGTCGGCTGCCGCCGGGCGTGTCGCTAGGCGACGTGCGGTTCATGGTGGAGCCGAAGATCGACGGACTGGCCGTGGCGCTTCGCTACAGCGGCGGGTCGCTCGAGGGCGCAGCCACTCGTGGCGACGGCGTGACCGGAGAGGACATCACCGCCAACGTGCGCACGATGCGCAGCGTGCCGCTGCGCTTGCCCGATGGCGCGGCGCGGCTGGGCGAGCTGGAGGTCCGGGGCGAGGTCTACATGCCCGTCTCTGCGTTCAATGAGCTGAACGAGCGCCTGGCCGAGGACGGCCAGAAGCTCCTCGCCAATCCCCGCAACGCGGCCGCGGGCAGCCTCAGGCAACTGGATCCGACGGTGACCGCGTCACGGCCGCTGCGCTTCGCTGCCTACGCTGTCGCACGCCCGACGGACCTGGGTGTCGCGGGTCAGCACGAGCTGCTGCAACGGCTGCGTGAGCTCGGCTTCGCGACGATGGCCGACAGCCGCCGCTTCGACGACCTGGGCGAGGCAGTGGAGTACGCCGAGGACTGGCTGTCGCGGCGTGGCGACCTCGACTACCTGGCCGATGGCACCGTGTTGAAGGTCGACTCATTCGACCTGCAGTCGCAGCTTGGCTCGTCGTCGCACCATCCACGCTGGGCCATCGCGCTGAAGGCGCCGGCCGAGGAGACGACGACGCAGGTCGTGGCGATCGCCGCGAACGTCGGTCGCACGGGCCGCATCGTGCCGCACGCGACCCTGACGCCGGTGCAGATCGGCGGCGTGACCGTGAGCCAGGCCACCCTGCACAACGAAGACTACGTTACCGAGCGCGACATCCGGATCGGCGACACCGTGCTCGTGAAGCGGGCCGGCGACGTTATCCCGCAGGTGGTCAGCGTGGTCAAGGAGCTGCGCCCGGAGGGCACCGAGCCGTGGCGCATGCCGGATGCATGCCCGTCGTGCGGCGAGAAGCTGGTCCGAGCGGAGGGCGAGGCCGACACGTACTGCACGAACGCGTCGTGCCCGGCGCAGCTTGTGCGGCACGTGGAGCACTTCGCGGCGCGTGGAGCGATGGACATCGACGGCTTCGGCTCGCGGCTCGCCCGGCAGTTCGTCGAGGCGGGCTTGATCAAGGACGTGGCGGGGTTCTACGACCTGGCGTTTGACGAGGTCAACGCGCAGGAGGGCTTCGCCGATATCAGCACCCGCAACCTGCTGGCGGCCATCGAAGCGTCGAAGGACCGGTCACTTGCGCGGTTGCTCGTGGCGCTCGGCATCCGACACGTCGGGGGCGCCGTGGCCGGCGCGCTGGCCCGGGAGTTCCGGTCGCTCGACGCCCTGATGGCCGCCGACCGCGAAGGGCTCACGGCAGTCGAGGGCGTCGGACCGGAGATCGCTGACGGGCTCATCGCGTGGCGCTCGTCGGAACGCAACACGGAGCTGGTCGAGCGGTTGCGCTCCGCCGGCGTACGCTTGTCCGATCCCGAGCCGGCAGCCGTCGCCGACGATGGCGAGGCCGGCGCGGGCCTAGCCGGCCAACGGTTCGTGCTGACCGGGACGCTACCCAACCTGAGTCGCGCGCAAGCGCGCGACCTCATCGAGAGCCGCGGTGGTCGCGTCGTCGGCAGCGTGAGCGCCCGCACCGACTTCGTGGTGGTTGGCGACAGCCCAGGGTCCAAGCTCGAGAAAGCGCGCGAGTTGGGCGTGGCTGTCATCGACGAGACCCAACTGCTCGACATGACGAGCGGCCGCTCGGCGTAGGCTGGGCGGCCGCGGCGGCGCCGCGGCGCCGCGCCGGCCCGGTTGGCGGCTCTAGGGCTCCGGTATCTCCGGCGACGGTACCGGCGTGCCCTTGGAGTGCGACAGGGCGCGCTCGATGTAGGGCCGGAACTCGTCCATCGGGAGATAGCCGAGAACTGCCTCGTTGCGCAGCTCGCCGTCCGGCGACGAGCTCATGACGAGCAGGGTCGGCGTGGCATTGATGCCGCGCTCCTGTGCCTGCTGCATCAGGTTGCCGATGATCGGGCGGTAGATCCCGCTCTCGACACACGCTTCGACCGCTGAGCCGTCGAGACCAATCTCATCAGCGATCTGAGTGACCACAGGGATCGCCGCCTCCGAGTCGCTCGGATCGAGCTCCTCCAGCCGATCCTGGCGTTCGAAGAGCGCGAGGTGCATCTCCCAGAACGCGCCCTGTTCGCCCGCGCAGTGCGCCGCCTCGTGAGCGATCACGGACGAATAGCCGTGCCCAGGGATCGGGAAGTCGATGAACGCTATCGACACGAGGCCCTTGGCCACGTACTCGTCCTCGATCTTCTTCGCCGTGTCCTTGGCGAAGACGGCGCAGAAAGGACAGAGGTAGTCCGAGAACTCGAGAATCGTCACCGGCGCCGACGGGTCGCCCAGCATCGGCGGCTGGAAGCTGGAGTAGAAGGCCTGCAGGGTCGGGTCCGGCGTCGGCTCCGGTCCGTCGGTCGCTTCAGCATCCGCGCCTGGTGCGGCATCGGCACTCTCACCCTCACCGAGGTTGCTCGAGCCGTCGCTCTCCGCGGCGCCGCCGCTAGTCGCGGACTCCGGGCCGCCCGCCGGTCCTGCCGCGCCGCCGCCGACGTCAGCGCCCTCGGCGCCGGAGCCGGGTTGCGATGCGTCTTGCGCGACAACTTGGGCCGCCTGCTCGGAGGCGCCGTCGGCCGAGCCGGAGTAACTCCCGGCGTCACCTGCGGGACTGCATCCAACTGCTGTTAGCGCGACAAGTGCCGCGGCAAGCAATGCTGTGCGCAATGGGCTCTCCTTGCTGACGGTTTCAGCGACACGAGATTATAGGCCGGGCGGCCCTCTCCCCTAACTTCAGCGCCATTCATCGGCACTCCGGCACGGTGTGCCTCGACCTCGCGCAGGGCCCGGGTGCCACCCCCCGACGGCCTCGCGCCCTATGCTATAATCGCGGCGCGGCGGGGCCGATCGTCCCCGCCGCTTGCTGGAGGTGGAGATGCTACGCAAAAGAGAGACCGTCGCCCGACCGGTGGCGGTCGCACGACATGCCGATGCCCGAGAGGCGCGAGTGCAGCTCTGGTTCACGATCGCGATCGTGGCTGCGCTGATGCTGATCGTCGGCACGCTGATGGCTGGATGTTCCTCGCCGGCCGACCAGAACGCAGCCGTCGGGGCGGGATCATCTGATCAGGCATCGAGCCAGTCGCTCGAGGACGCGGCGCAGTCAGGCGCGAACGGCGGCGACGATGCCGCCGGCAACACAGGCACCGGTGAGGAGGGCGCGCAGGTCGAGGCTGGCGCTGAGGGAGACGGCGGCGAGGCCGACGTCGACGCCGCGGCCGGCGACGCGGAGGGCGGCGAGGAAGTCGCCGACCAGGAAGGGCTAGTCGAGCTGGACGTGACTCCGCCCCCCGTAATCGACAACGTGGCGTTCGTCGAGGGTGACGAGGTCGTCGACTTGCCTGAGAGCAACCACGTGCTGCTGGGTCAGCCGGCTCCCGACTTCACGATGACCGTGCTGGAGACTGGTGAGGAGGTCTCTCTTAGCGATTACGCCGGCAAGCCGGTGGTGGTGAACTTCTGGGCGACGTGGTGCCCGCCGTGCCTTCTCGAGATGCCGTTCTTCGAGGCGGTCTATCAACAGCACCAGGGTGACGACCTTGTCGTGATTGCCATCGATGCCGGGGAGCGCGTGCCCGAGAGCCTGGTCGAGTCGACCATCCGGCGCTTCGTGGACAGCAGGGGGCTATCGTTCCCGGTGGTCTTCGGGGAGAACGCATACGATGTCCAGACCGACTACTCGGTGGGCGGCCTACCGGCCACGTACCTCATCGACCGCGATGGCGTCGTGGTCGGCGCGCATCAGGGGGCCTATCCGAACGAGGCGACTCTGGCGGACCACGTGACCCGCATCCTCGGCGGCGACGGCGAGGGCTAGCCGCGACCCCGCCGGGGGGGGCTGCGTCACGAGGGGCCGGCGATGGCGTGCCGACCGCAGCGCATGCGATGGCTGGCCGACCGCGGCGCGTGCGATGGCGCGCCGACCGCGGACTCCGTTCATTGATCTTGGCTCTGCCGGACCAGCCGTACCGGGTGAAAGGCGACTGAGAATGGGCGCCGGTGACTGCCGTGCCTGACACAGGCGCCTTGAGCGACCTGGTCACGCAGTACGAGGGGGCTCTCGGCTGGGCAAGCGCGGCGTCCGTCGCGATGCTGGTCGGGAGCCTCGTGCTGCTGGCGGCGTTCGTCGCCCGCATGCCGTCGGACTACTTCGCGAGCCCGGAGCCGCGGCCCAGCCCATGGTCGAACCGCCACCCGGCGCTGCACGCGCTCATGCGCGTGATCCGGAATGCGGCCGGGTTGGTGCTGCTCGTGTCGGGGGTGGCGATGTTGGTGCTGCCCGGCCAGGGGCTGCTGACGATCCTCATGGCCGTGATACTGCTCGAGTTCCCCGGCAAGCGCAGGCTGGAGCTCCGCCTGGTACGCCAGCCGCAGATCATGACCGGGCTGAACTGGGTTCGGGAACGCCTGGGGCGCGAGCCGTTCCAGGTCTTCGAAGGCTAGCGGATCGGTGTCCCGACTCGATCTGACGTTCGTCGGGCACGCCACGCTCATCATCGAGATGAGCGGCGTCCGCGTGATGACCGATCCGCTGCTGCGACGCTACCTGGGCCCGCTGGTCAGGCACGGTCCACCGATCGCCGACGAGTGGCTGAAGCCCGTGGACGCGATGTTGCTGTCGCACGTCCACCACGATCACCTCGACTTCAAGTCGCTGAAGATGATGGGATCGCGCACGCCACTCGTGGCGCCGCGCGGTGCCGGTGCCACGCTTAGCCGGCACGGGCACTCGCGGATCATCGAGGTGGTGGCCGGCGACTCGTTCAGGGTGGGCGGCGTCGACGTCGAGGTTGTCCCGGCCAAGCATCCCAACGCAAGGCAGCCCCTCGGTCCGGTCGCGGAGCCGGTGGGCTACGTGCTGCGTGGCTACCGGTCGGTCTACTTCCCCGGCGACACGGATGTCTTCGGCCGAATGGCGACCATGGCACCCGATTTGGACCTGGCGCTGATGCCCGTCTGGGGCTGGGGCCCGACGCTCGGCGACGGTCACATGGACCCCTATGACGCGGCAGAGGCAGTGCGGCTGCTGAGGCCGCGGGCGGCCGTGCCGATTCACTGGGGGACGTTCAGCCCCGTCGGGTTCCGCTGGTTGAAGCCCGGGTTCCTGACCGATCCACCGATCGACTTCGCGCATCGAGTGGCGGAGCTGTCGCCGAGCACCGACGTCTACGTGCTCGTCGCCGGCGAGACGCTGCGGATCGACGAGGCGTCGACCCGGGTCCTCGGCTCCTAGTCGTCGGTCAGCACCAGGTTGAGAATGCCGCTGACGACCGAGATGACGAGCGCGCCCAGGAATACCGGCAGAAAGCCTTCAGATGTGAGGCCCAGGCCGAACGCCTCGGACAGCCAGACGGTCACGCCCAGCATCAGCGCGTTGATGATCAGGATGAACAGCCCGAGCGTAACGGCGATGCACG
>JBJYWW010000084.1:0-7607 GCA_046259645.1 Anaerolineae bacterium | reverse complement strand
CGTGAAGTCGTTGATGCGCCCGCTGTTGCCCGCGGTGTCGTCGTCCACGCGCAGGATCCACTCGCCGCGCGCCATCTCACCATAGAGCGAGCGCAGCGTCATCCGCGTCTGAGTCTGATACCGCAGGAATCCCGACGGCGGACACACGGCGCCGATGACCTGGTCGGCCTCGTCGTCGAGGACCGCCTGCACGTTGTCGCTCGATCCACACACGTCGCCGAACAGCTTGCGGTAGGTGAAGGGCCCGACCGGGATCTGGCTCTTGGCCAGGAACACCTGGAGATCGGCGTCCGACGTGTGCGTGATGTCGAGCCTCACATCGAGGTCGTCGATCACGCAGCCGGCCGGCACGTTGAGGCTGACCTTCGCCGTGACCATGCCCGCGTCATTGATCGTGATGGGGCAGTCGCGGCACGAGACCGTGATCGACTCGGGACACTCGCTGCGGCTGCCATAAAGCCCGGGCACACCTGGGCAGATGGGGATGAGCGAGCTGGCGAAGCCGAACGGGCACTGATCGAAGTCCGACAGCGCGAACGGGATGCCGCGGGCGCCGGCAGCTTCGTCGCCGGCTACGTCCTGGCCGAGGAAGGTTCGCGAGCGTTCGACCGCCATCGCCGCCAGGCCGACCAGATTGCGCTCGAACGAGCCGTCGGGCGCCCACACGTCGTGCTCCCAGTACGTGGCGCTGATCACCGCCGAGCCCTTGTAGCCGTTGTTGATGTAGCCCCAGCGCTGCAGATCGATGTACTCGACCTGCTTCTCGTTCAGCTTCTCGCAGACGTAGTCGAGCAGACCGTTCTGGTCATACATGTAGATGGCGAAGTCGGTGAAGCCGGGCTTCGGGATCACGTTCGTGATCGCCAGCTCGGAGGTGACGCCGGTGCCGTCCAGGTCCTTGACCAGCGACGGGATGGCGATCAGGCCGACCCCGGCGTCGAGACCGCCGGAGCCCGATCCGAGCTGCCAATCGAACACCTTGTGCTCCGGCAGCAGGTTGTAGGCGATCGCCTCCCAGGCCTCCGTGCGCTGCACGTCGCTGTACTTGATCATCGACGCCACTGCGACGATGTTCGGCGGCAGCACGCGGGGCGCCCCGGGGCTGAGCCACTCCTGGCTCTCGACCCTCACACTGCCGACCCAGTTCCCGGGCAGGTCGTAGACGACCGGCAGGAAGAACGTCTGGCTGCCCTGTGGGCAGACCCAGTCGACAAGTGTGGTGATGACGTCGCCCGAGCGGTCGAGGAAGTAGACCTTGACCTTGGCCGCGACTATCGGGCTCAGGTTCATCACCTGGATCCCGGTGTCCCAACCCTGGTACTCGCTGTACGTCAGCGGGCCGTACGCCACCTGGTTGCCCGGCGTGGCGTACGCCTCGTACGGGTTGAACGTGTAGTTGATCTCGGTCGGCTCGCCGACGTACGTCATCAACACGTCGCGGCCGATGACGTCGACCGCCACGCCCATGGGCTGGGACGTGCGAACCCAGGCGCTGCCTTGCCACCCCGGGCCGACGCAGTCGCTGGCGTCGAGCTGGTAGGTCTCGCCGGGCGCTAGCGTCGAGATGGCGCAGATCCGCGCCCGCAGGCAATCGTCCTGCGCCTTGAACCAGACCTCGACCGACGAGCACTCGAGCCCACCGTTCTGGATGTAGATCCAGGTGTTGAACTGCGCCTTGTCCGCGTAGACCAGCGGCACGTAGTAGCCGAAGCCACCATAGACCGGGTCATAGGTGCCAAGGTGGTCACCGGCGATGCCGTTGTACTTGGACGTCACTCGCACCCCGGCCGACACGTCGCCGGGGCAGTCGCGCAGCACGTCTACCGCGAGATAGCCGGTGCCGGACGCGATGTCCTGCGGTATCCCCGCGAAGCTGCCGCCCTCGTTGTATGCCTTCTTGAACCGCCGGTAGTCGTCAGCATCGCCGACAACGCCGAAGAATAGAGTCTCGCACATGACGTCGGCGATGACGTCATCGAAGCCGAGCGGGCCGTCGAGCCCGAACTCGGACAGCTGCCGCGCCGAGAACATGAACAGCATGCCGCCCTTGGCGCCGTTCGGTATCTGGTTGTTGATCAGGTTCCACGTGCTGCCGGGCTTGAGCAGTCCCGTGCACTCGACCTTCAGCGGCCCGGCCGCCTGCGGCGGGCAGAACCCGGGCTCGCCCCACGCGACCAGCACTGCCTTCGCCCAATCGCAACCGATGTTCTGCACCTCGATCCAGGACTCGCACCGGTCGTCGTTCCCGATGTAGTTGAGGATGGGAATGTGCACCTGCCGGCCCAGCTGGCGGTTGGGGTCGACGGTCGGGAGCTCGGGCGTCACGACGGGTGGCGCCTGCATCACTTCGCGCGCCAGCGTTGTGTCGTCGGTCGCCGCATCCGGCGCGGAGCTTGACGCGTGGACCGGGGCAGCCGCAAGTGCCCCCGCGGCCACACCAAGGATCACGGCCAGAACGCCGATGCCGACGAACAAGGCCGTCGGCCTGTCTGTGGAAATGCGGCGAGTGCGCATTGGGGTTCTCCTGGGTGGATCGCGCCGCAACAGGGACGCTGCGCAGCCAAGTATAGCTCGGGCAACACGTCATGAACGCACCGGCACGAGCGCCAATGCCGGTCCTGCCAAGTAAAACGACCACCGGCTCGCCATCGATACGCTGAATTCTCGCTCCGGCACAGCAAAGCGCGACCGGGCGGGGTCCCGGCCGCGCGATGGTGTCCCTGTCGAAGGCGCGACGCCGCCACGTCGGCGGGTCGCGACGCGCGCTCAGGCGTCGCTGTCCGAGGAGTCGTCGGTCGCGTCGGTGCCGTCCTCGCCGGCACCCGCTCCCGCACCGTCGGCGCCGTCAGCGAGGGCGCCGGCCGCGGCCTGCCCCTGCAGCGCCGGCAGCGAGTTCAACACCGAGATCAGGTCGACGCCGGTGAGCGCCTCCAGAACGGCGGGCATCTGTGCGACGATGTTCGTGACGTCGCCCACGACCTTGCTGGCACCGGACGACGTGCCGTCGCCACCCCCGATGACGACTATCCGCTCCGTCTTGGCCAAGGGCTCCGCCGCGGCGGCGGCCAGCGCCGGCAGGTTCGTGACCAGCTGCTCGATGATCGCCGCTTGCCCGTACTGCTTCCAGGCCTCGGCCTTGAGGCGCTTTGCCTCGGCCTCCGAGATACCCTGCGCCTTGATGACATCGGCCTCCGCCATGCCCAGCGCCTTGGCGACGTCCGCGTCCGCCAGACCCCTCGCGCGGTTGGCGTCAGCCTCGCCCACGCCGACGCTCCGCTTGGCCGCCGCCTCGCCCTCCGCCTCGGTCTCGAGCTGGGTCCGCTTGGCCCTGGCCAGGGTCTCGATCTCGTATTGCTTGGCCTCCGCCGGCTTGCGGACGGTCGCCTCCAGCTCGCGCTCGCGGCGCTCGATCTCCTTCTCCTGGAGCGCGACGCGCTTCTCCTTCTCCACGATCTCGATGTTAAGCGCCTCGGCCCGCACCTTCTGGTTCGTGATGTTCTGTTGCAGCGTGTACGCCAGCTCGGCCTCGGCGTTGCGCTGGTTGACCTCGGCATCGTAGCTGGCCTTCTGGACCTTGAAGTTCTTGTCGGCCTCGGCCACGTGCGTCTCGGCCGTAAGCTCCGCCTCCCGGGCGGCCTGCATCGCGCGCGAAGCCTCGATGCGCGCATCGCGCTGCGCGTTGGCCTCGCCGATGGCGGCGTCGCGCTTGACCTCGGCGGTCCGCGCCTTGCCGAGCGAGTCCAGATAGCCCTCGTCGTCCCTGATGTCGCGAATCGTGAACGAGATGATCGTGAGCCCCATGTTGGCCAGGTCGCCGGCCGCCACCTCCTGCACCTTCTGGGCGAAGGAATCGCGATCGCGGTAGACCTCCTCGACGGTCATCGTGCCCAGTATGGCCCGCAGGTGCCCCTCCAGGGTCTGCAGGGCGACGTTCTTGATCTCGGCCGTCGACTTCGACAGGAACTGCTCGGCGGCCGTAAAGATCGACACGTCGTCGCCGCGGATCTTGACCTGCGCCACGCCGTCGACGGTGACCGGCACGCCCTGGATCGTGTAGACGCGCGTGGTGACAACATCGATCGTCATCAGCTCCAGGGACAGCTCGTCCACGCGCTCGAGCACGGGGATGATGAACGTGCCGCCGCCCTTGAGGAGGCGGAAGTTGCGCTGCACCTTCTCGCCCGTGGCCGGATCGAGCACGTGTCGTTTCCGACCGGAGATGACCAGCACCTCGTTCGGTCCGACCTTGATGTACCGCCCGGCGAACACGAACGCCGTGACGAGAACTACGAAGAAGAGCCCGAGAATCCCGATGGCCGCCAACATTCCGCCTGGCATGATTACCTCCGTCTCGCCTGTCTAAGCCGTCAGCCGACCTGCACAACCTTGCTCCTGCCGGACCGCACGGCCGCGGACCGCGGACCGCTGGCCGCAGCGACCGCGCGAGCCGTCACTCGTCTCTCAGCGGCGCGTCAGGCACCGTCCTCGCCCTCATCGGCCGGCGAGTCAGTGGTCGTGCCCGTTGGCGCGCGCCCGGGAACCGGTCCGACCACTACGACGCTGCCGATCTTCTCCACTATGCGCACGGCGCTCCCGCGCGGGATCGCGCTACCGTCCTCGGAGCGCGCCGTCGCGGTGACTCGACCGCCCTGCGCGATGAACGCCACGGCGCCCACGCCGCCGGGCGGGATCGGCGTGATGATCTCGCCACGGGCGCCGACGACGTCCCGATCCGTCACTTCGCTGGAGCCCTGGGGCTTGATGAAGAAGTAGATGAATGCCAGATGGCTCGCGAGCCCGATCAGCACGCCGCCGATGGTCGCCCAGATGAGGCTTGCGCCGGTCGACGCGCTGAACAGACCTTGGCTGATCAGGCCGAAGGCGCCGAAGGCGGTCACGAAGCCGGCGATCGTCACGGGGCTGATGTGCGTCAGCTCTATCGAGCCCTGCGTCGGGTCGCCGCCCGCTAGATCGTGGCCCGAGAGATCGAAGTCGTGGCCCGCGATGTCGCCGCCGAAGTCGCCGGTGAAGTCGCCGCCCATGTCACCGCCGAAGTGGCCGGCGCCCTCTCCCATCCCGCTGCCGATGAGGATGACGATCGCGTATATGACGCCGACCGCCAGCATGGCGAAGTAGATGCACGTCAGGCCGCCGCCGTCGCCCGCACCCACGATGTAGTCGAACACTCCGCCCTCCTTGCCGCCGACGCGCCGCCGGGCTTTGCTCGCTTCAAGTCGCGTCGCCTATAATCTCCATGTTGTCACGTGGTTGCGTGTCTCGCGACGCGCATTGGTTCTCTTGGAGGCCCTCACATGAGCCGTCGGCAGAAGAAGCGCGCACGCACTCGTAGCGAAAACATCATGTTGGTGGTTGGTATCCTGGTCGCCCTCTCGATGGTGTTCGGCTCGCTCGTCAGGCTCTTCGGCTAACCCGATCCACCGCTACGCACGGCCATACGTCCATCGCCCGCCGATCATCACCGCGGCGGCGGGGCTGCCGCCAAACCTGTACGACAGGTCGCGATAGTCGGCCGTGTCCATCACAACCAGGTCGGCGCTGCCGCCCTCCTCCAGCCTCCCCGTGTCGTCCCCCCTCCCTAACGCCGCGGCCGCGTTGCGCGTGACCGCGACCAGCGCCTCGGCCGGCGTCAGCCGCATGTAGCGCGTCGCGAGGGCCATCATGAACGGGAGGCTCTCGCACGGGCAGGTGCCGGGGTTCAGGTCAGTGCCCAGCGCCACGGGCACCCCCCGCTCCACCATCGCGCGAGCGTCGGCGTAGTGCGACGATCCCAAGCCGAAGGTCGTGCCCGGGAGCAGCACGGCGACCGTGCCCGACGCGGCCATCGCCTCCATCTCCGCGGGGCTCGTCACGGCCAGGTGGTCCGCACTCACGGCCCCCAGCCGCGCGGCGAGGGCCGTGCAACCCAGGTTGGCGAACTCGTCGCTGTGCACCTTCAGCGGGAGCCCCAGCTCGGCGGCGCGAGTCAGCACCCGTTCGGTCTGTTCGATTGTAAAGGCTCCATCGTCACAGAATACGTCGCAGAACACGCCCGGGTTGCGCCGCGCGACCTCGGGCAGCATCTCCTCGACGACCAGGTCGACGTAGTCCTCTTGCCGACCACGGTACTCGTCGGGCACGGCGTGGGCACCGATGAACGTACGGGCGATTCGGACGGGATGCTCGGCATCGGCCCGCCGCAGCACCGCCAGCTGGCGCAGCTCCTCGCGGGTATCGAGCCCGTAGCCCGACTTGGCCTCGGTCGTCGTCGTTCCATGGGCCATCATGCGGTCCAGGCGCGAGATCACGCCGGCCAGCAGCTCGTCGTCGCTGGCGGCTCGCGTGTGGCGCACCGTGCTCGCGATGCCGCCGCCCGCCTCCATGATCTCGAGGTAGCTCGCGCCGCCGATGCGGAGCTCGAACTCGGCGGCGCGCTCGCCAGCCCACACTAGGTGCGTGTGGGCGTCGACCAGCCCGGGCGTGACCAACCGTCCGCCCGCATCGTGAATGGCAGTGGGCGTCACCCGGCGGAGCACCTCGTCGCGCGGCCCCACCGCGGCGATCCGGTCGCGCTCGACCGCGACGGCGCCGCCGTCGATGAGACCCAAGTCGCCTTGGCGGCGGCCCGCCAACGGCCCGTGGCCGCCGGCGAGAGTGGCCACCTGGGCGTTGTCAATGAGGGTGTCGACTCGCAACATGTCCCATCCCCGCTATCGGCGCGACGACGGGCACAGGGTCGTCGCGTGCTAGTACGCCTTGGCAAACAGCACTTGCGTGCCCGTCATGCGTCCCGTGTACACGCACGGGCCCGGCTCGTCGGGCTGCGTGAACGGGATGCAGCGTATGGTCGCGCCGCACTCGTCCTGTATGCGCGCCTCGTCGTCCGACGTGCCGTCCCAGTATGCGCGAACAAAGCCGCCCTCGGCCACCAGCGACTGCAGCTCTTCGTAGTCGGACGCGGTCGACGTCCGCTCGGCGAGCCGCTCCTCGGCCTGCGCCAGCAGCCCGGCCTGGATCTCGCCGAGCAGGCGCGGCACCTCCGACTGGAGCTCGCTCTGCGCCACGGTGATCTTGTCGCCGGTGTCGCGCCGCGACAAGACGACAGTGCCGGCCTCGAGGTCGCGAGGGCCGATCTCGAGCCGCAGCGGCACGCCGCGCATCTCCCACTCGTTGAACTTCCAACCCGGCGTAACGCCCTCGCGGACATCCATCTTGACCCGGAAGCATCCGGCAAGCTCGGCGTGGATCCGTTCCGCAGCCTCCAGGACGTCGCCCTTCTGCTCTTCCCTGCGCCAGATTGGGACAATGACCACCTGGGCGGGAGCCAGCTTGGGCGGCAGCCTGAGCCCCTGGTCATCGCCGTGAGCCATGATGATCGCGCCCACCATGCGAGTGCTCACCCCCCAACTCGTGGTCCAGCAATACTGCAGCTCATTGTTCTGGTCCAGGTACTGGATATCGAATGCCTTGGCAAAGTTCTGGCCCAGGTTGTGGCTGGTGCCGGCCTGGAGCGCCCACCGGTTGCCCATCATCGCCTCGATGCTGTAGCTGGCTTCGGCGCCGGCGAACTTTTCGCCCTCGCTTTTGCGCCCCTTGACAACGGGGATGGC
>JBJYWW010000083.1:0-5268 GCA_046259645.1 Anaerolineae bacterium | reverse complement strand
GCCCCCACCGCGGACTGCCTCGTCGCCCCGACGCTCACGGCGATCCTGCAGCTCGTGGGGCTGCCGGGGCTATAATCGATCAACGGGCCTCAACGCGCGCGCCTTGCGTCGAGGCCCGCCGCGACGGCCGCCGAAGCGCCTTGGCCTTCGTCGACCCGACATACCGCTTGACTGCCTGGAGAAGCACATGGTCCCTCGAGCTCCCGAACTCACGCGTGCCCGGTCCGCCGCGCAGGTCGCCGCACTCCTTGCCATGGCGGCCTTCGCGCTCATGTTGACCCTGTCGCTGGCCGCCTGCGACGCCGGCTCGAACGACAGCGAGGTGACGCCAGGGCCCGACACCGAAGCCGGCGCCCCGGCCGTAGGCGCGGAGTCCGAGGACGAAGGCGCCGCGGAGCTCGCGGACGCCGCGACCGCCGAGGCGGGCGACGAGACTGCGGCCGGTGCGGGCGACGAGACGGCGGCCGGTACTGGCGACACCGGATCTGCCACCGGAGCGACAGGCGGAGCCCCGACATCGGAGGCCGCGGCCATCGCTACCGCCCGCGTCGCCGAAAGGCTGCCGCAGCAGGTCACTGCGTTCGGGGAGGCGGGGAGCGAACCCGGGCAGATGATGCTGCCGTTTGACGTCGCGGTGGGTCCTGACGGCGACGTCTACCTGTCCGACTCGACCGGCGTCCAGCGCTTCACCACGGAGGGCGAGCTGGTGGGGCGAATCGGTGAGGGCGAGATCCTCACTGCGTTGGGCGGTGTTGCGATCGGCCCCGAGGGCAACGTGTACGTCACGGGCTTCGAGTCGCAGGTGCTCGCCTACGGCCCCGACGGAGCGAGCCTCGCGCCGATAGGGCAGACCGGCAGCGAGCCCGGCCACCTCAGCAGGCCGGTCGACGTGGCTGTCGACTCGACCGGGGACCTCTACATCGCCGACGCCGAGAACCGGCGCGTGGACAAGTTCACCTCCTCGGGGACCTACCTGCTCTCGTTCGGCGAGGCCGGGTCCGGGCGAGGCGAGCTGCGGCGGCCGAGCGCGGTCGCGGTGAACGGCGATGGCGTCGTGTACGTGGGCGAGGGAGACGATTTCCTGATCAAGCGCTACACGCCGGACGGCGAGTTCCTCGACGCGTTCGGCCAGAGCCACGCCGACGAGAACATCTGGCGCGTCGGCGGGCTCGCGATCGCCGAGGACGGCACGGTCTACGTCACCCAGGCGCTTTCCAACCGCCTGCAGGCGTTCGACCCGGACGCCGGGATGACCCTTGCCTGGGAGTTCGGGTCGCTGGGCCGCGCCGAAGGCGAGTTCAGCACTCCGATGGGGCTCGACATCGTCGGCGACCAGCTCTACATCGCGGACCAGCAGAACAACCGCGTGGTCATCTACCGCCTCAAGCAGTAGTACCCCACCGCCCCATGCATATAGGGCTCTACCGCCGCATCCAATAGGGCCGTACCGCCGCGGCATCAGGGCTCTACCCTCGAGCACGAGCGCGCCGTCGCTTTAAGGTCCGGTGCGGCGCCTGCGCCAAAGCCCATGACCGCTGCGGATTATCCCCCGGCGGACGCTGTCGCACCTCACTCCGTGTCTCCCAGAATCGCCGTCGCGTCGCGGTTTTGCGCTGGGTAGCGACCTGGCACGGTCCTTGCATCCAGTGCGCGCCTCCGAACCCGACGAGGAGGGGCGTCTTGAGGCAACCTCTATCACCAGGCGCGGCGATCGCGCCGGCTCGATACACTACGACCGCCACGCACAGCGCGGCAGCCGCCACGCACAACGCGACAGCCGCCGCGCACAGCGCGGCAGCCGCCGCTGACATCGCAGCGGCGGCTGCATACCGCGCCTGGCGCCGCCCCGAAGGCGGCCGCGTCACGCTAGAAGGGGATGTCGTCCTCCGCCAGGTCGCCGTCGTCTCCGGACGGGCCGGCGGCCGCGCCACTGGACGCGCTGGCGCCCGGATCCTCGAAGTCAGGGACTTGGGCCCGATCGCCCGGACCACCGAGGAACTTGACCGCGTTGGCCCGGAGCTCCCACGAGTAGCGCGTGATCCCCTGCTGGTCCTCGTACTGGCTGGTTCGAATCTCGCCGTCGCAGAGGACCATGCGACCCTTCTCGAGATACTGGCTGCAGACCTCGGCCTGGCGCCCGAAGACGCTGACCCGGAACCAGGTGGTCTCCTCTTGAGTGTTCCCGTCGCTGTCAGTCCAGCGCCGGTTCGTGGCGACCGGGAAGTTGGCCACGGACGTGCCACCCGCTGTGTAGCGCATCTCGGGATCTCGACCGAGATTGCCCACGATGACAACTCTCTGATACATGCCTATCTCCTTTGTGCTCGATCGTGGGTGACCGAAGTATGTCCTAGAACATACATTCTAGTGACACGCCTATCATACAGATGCCGCGCGGGTTGTCAATACCCAGCGCGACATCGGCAGTCCTTTAAGAACCTTAAAATCTTGCGCCGTGACCCAGAAAACGCTTGCAATGGATGCCCGAAAGCGTTAGACTGGGGACCAGTGGAGGAAAAGTGGGTGATTGTGGTGAGATGGTGGGGACCACAGCCGCCCCGAGAAGTCCGACTAAGGTCTGCTACGCCCCATGTACAAGTTCCACGGCGAGTCCGATCACTCCCTAGACGACAAAGGCCGCGTCATTATACCGGCCAAATACCGCGACGCGCTAGTCGATGGTTACTTCCTGACGAGGGGCCTGGACGGCTGCCTGTGGCTGTTCCCGCTGGACGCCTGGGAGCAGATCAGCTCCTCACGCGCCGAACGGAGCAAGCTCACGCTGCGCGGCTCGCGCAACCTCGATCGCCTGCTGTACAGCGGAACCGAGGGCAAGATCGACGGCCAAGGCCGAATGCTCATCCCGCAGCCGTTGCGCGAGCACGCCGGGCTGTCCGGCAAGAGCGCAGTGGTCGTCGGGGTTATGGACCGCCTCGAGATCTGGAGCCCCGAGCGGTGGGCAGCCATCACCGAGCTGCTGGCCGACGAGGAGGCCGAGTTCGCGGAGCAGCTGTCGGAGCTCGGCTTGTGACAGCGCCCGCCTTGGCCGCGCACCAGCCGGTTCTGCTGGCGGAGGTGCTCGAAGGCCTTCGGGTCCGGCCAGGCGGTGACCACCTAGACGGCACGCTGGGCGGCGGCGGGCACGCAGCGGCCATTCTCCTTTCGTCGGCGCCGGACGGGCGCCTCCTGGGCATCGACCGCGACCCGAGCGCCATTGCTCGAGCGCGTCTGCGCTGCGCACCGCACGTCGGGCGCTTCACGTTCAAGCACGGCAGCTTCGGCGACATGGCGCGCATCGCCGCCGACGCCGGCTTCGCGGGCTTCGACGGGGTCCTGCTCGACCTAGGCTTCTCGAGCGACCAGGTTGACGATCCACTGCGCGGCTTCTCGTTCGCCAGCGAGGGCCCGCTCGGAATGCGGCTCGACCCGGGCGCCGATCTCACGGCCGCCGACATCGTCAACGGCATGGACGAGCATGACCTGGCCGATCTCCTGTACGAGCTCGGCGAGGAACGACGCTCCCGGCGCATCGCGCGAGCCATAGTCGCGGCACGACCCCTGTCCACCACCACCGAGCTGGCGGCGGTCGTCGCCGGCGCCGTCGGAGGCAATCGCGCTCGACGACGCATCCACCCCGCAACGAGGACGTTCCAGGCGCTGCGCATCGCCGTCAACGACGAGCTGGGCCAGCTCGAGCGCGCGCTGCCGCAGGCAGTCGATCTGCTTCGACCCGGTGGCAGGCTCGCCGTGATCAGCTTCCACTCGCTGGAGGATCGAATCGTCAAGCACTTCATCAAAGAGGCCGCCAGCGCGTGTGTCTGCCCGCCGGGGGTTCCGGAGTGCCGGTGCGATCATGTCGCGACCGTCAGCGTCGTGACGCGCAGACCCGTGCGCCCGACCGGGCGCGAGGTCAACGACAACCCGCGAGCGCGCAGCGCCAAGCTGCGCGTGGCGGAGCGGCTGCCCGCGCAAGACTCGGACATGGAGGGCCACACATGACTCGACGGCCTCGCCCCACCGTCAGAGACGTGTCCCCTACCCTTGCCACGGCGCTCCTCGCCGCCGTCGTCATGTCGATGGCCGGGCTCGTCTGGCTGCATCAGTCCAGCGCCTTGACCGCTTGCGGACGGCGCATCGCCAACCTGCAGTCGCAGCGGTCGGAGCTGCTCGAGCGCCGTTCGGAGGCGCTGCTCGCCTACGCCAGGGCTTCGGCACCGGACGAGCTGGAGGCGCGCGCCCGCGACCTGGGTTTCGGACCACCGTCCAGCATCACGCCGTTGCCGATGGCCGAGGACCCGGCCATGGCACTCGACTACCCCGCGTTCGCCATCGGCGGCGGTCCCTTGGGCATCGTGGCCGGTGAGGAGCTCCGGGACGCAGCACGCGACGCCGGCATCCTCAGCCGCTGGACGGCCGGTGCCGCGCCCGCGCTGTCCGCCGCTTCGGCGGACTCGGGCGCGGAAGCGCAGCCGGACTCGTGATGAGCGCCGAGCGCCCCGCCTACCCCCGCCTGCCAGTGGTCGCCGCCTTCGTGGTGACGATCCTGGGCGTGCTGGGCGTGCGGCTGGCATACCTGGGCACCGTCGCCGCCGACTCGATCCTGGCCGGCGTTCCGGAGTTCGAGCTGCACGCCCAGCGGGGCTCCGTCTGGGATCGCGGCGGCCGGTTGATCGCCACCGAGCACTACGTGTACTCCGTGTATGCCGCACCCTACGAGGTCCTGGACCCCGGGGGCTTCGCCGCCGTGCTCGCACCCTACCTCGGGTCGAGCGAGGGCGAGATCGCGGGCCTCGTCTCGGATCGCTCCCAGCGGTGGGTCACGCTGTCGCAGGAGGTCCCGCTGCCGACGGCGCGGGCACTCGAGTCCCTGAGCCTCGCCGGGCTGCATCTGGTGCGCAAGGCCAAGCGCGCCTATCTGATGGGCGCCGACGCCGCGCACGTGACCGGCTTCATCGACATCGAGGGCCGGAGCTTCTACGGCGTAGAGGAGCACTACGACTCGCTGCTCAGGGGCCAATCGGGCTCCTATGCCGGCAACTTCGGCAGCGACCCGCGGGCCTATCGCCCGCCGATCGACGGCTCGGATCTGGTGCTCACGATCGACAGTCGCATCCAGCGCGCGGCGGCGACCGAGCTGCGCGAGGCGATCGAACAGGACAACGCGACCGGCGGCACCGTCATCGTGATGGACCCAGCGACTGGCGCCATACTGGCCTCCGCCAGCTGGCCGACCTACGACCCCGGCGACTACGGCAACGCGGACCAGCA
>JBJYWW010000082.1:0-13622 GCA_046259645.1 Anaerolineae bacterium | reverse complement strand
TGACGTCGGAGGCAGCCGTGAACGTGCTGTTCGGCTACCTCCAGGACCTGCTGATCGACGAGCAGCGGCACCTGGCGTTCGTCTTCGTCGTCGGGCGCCGGCTGGACGAGCTGCCGAGCCGCATCAAGGCAACGTTCAAGAGCGCGCAGTGCAAGCGCATCTCGGTTCTTGCGAACCGCGCGGCGCGCAGCCTGATCACCGAGCCGGCATCGGGGACACTCAAGTTCGACGACGCCGCGGCCGATCGGCTGCTCGAGCTCACCGCGGGTCACCCCTACTTCCTGCAGCTCCTGTGCTACGAGCTGTTCGAGCGCGCCATGCGGGCGGGCGTGGACACCGTCGGCGTCGAGGCTATCGACGACGACCTGCTGGACACGGCCATGGAGCTCGGCCTCGGGGGCCTGACGTGGTTCTGGGACGAGTTCCCGCCGGCCGAGCGGTTCATCCTCTCGGCCATCGCTCACATCACCCAGGAGCACGAGGTGGCGACGCTGCGCCAGGTCGGCGAGGCCCTCCGGGACCACGGCGTGAAGCTCCAGGGCATGGAGCTGTCGACCGCGCCCATGGTCCTGGAGGAGTGGGAGATAATCGAGAGCGCGGGGCGCGATGCCTATCGCTTCCGCGTCGAGTTCCTGCAGCGTTGGATTCTGAGCAAGCACTCGCTCGACGAGGCGAAGCGAGAGCTCGAGCAGGTGAGCGCGCGTGCGGTGGTCCTGTACGAAGCCGCACGGCGGCTCCACCACGAGGGCGATCTGCAGGCCGCCGCGGCGGGCTACCGACGGGCGCTCGCGGCCAACCCGAACCACGCCAGGGCCCAGCTTGGTCTAGCCCAGTCGCTCTACGAGAGCGAGCAGCTCGAGCACGCGGCCGACGCGTTCGAGAAGGCCTATCGGCTGGACCCGGTTAGCGCCCAAGATGGCTTGTTGGCGGCGCACCGCGACCTGGGCTCGGCCCTCGAGAACGAGGGCCAACTCGACCGAGCGCGTCTGCACTACCAGCGAGTGCTCGACATCAAGCCGGACGACAGCTCGGCGCGCGTGCGCATGCGTGACAGCTGGCGCGCCACCGCCGGCGCACACCTCGCGGACGGCCGATGGGACAAGGCGACCGAGGCATATCGGGCCGCGCTCCGGTTCATGCCCGGCGACGCCATCCTGGAGCAGGCGGTGACGACGCTCGAGCAGCGGCACGTCGAAGCCGAGGCACGGCAGCGGCGCCGCGGGCAGCTCGAGAGGGCGGTCCTGGAGGCGCGGCTCAAGGACGAGCAAGCGCGCCGCGCCAAGATGGAGCAGAACGTCCACCGCTCGCTCAGCATCATGCTTGCAACGGGCGCCGCCGCCGCGCTCCTGGGCGCTCTAGCGATCAGCATCGCTTCGGGTACAATCCGGTCCGGCACCTGGCCGATGGTCGTCGGGATCAGCATCCTGGCCCTGTATGCGGCCTACGCCTGGTCCACGCGCAGCATGTCCTAGAAACGCCGCCGCCCGGTCGATCCGGGGAGCGGTCACGGAGCAACACCACATGAGCAACGACAAGGGCTGGATGAGCGAGAACCCGTTCGCGCCGCACTCGCCGGCTACGCCAGACGTCTTCGTCAACCGGCAGCGCGAGATCGACCTGATCTTCGGGCACATCAAGGCGGCGCAGCGAGGGAACGTCGCGCTCAGCGGTCCTCTAGGGATCGGGAAGACCAGCCTGCTCCGCTACGTCGCTGACCCGGGCGTGGCGGCGACCTACGGCGTCGCGCCCCCGCACTACGCGGTGGTCTACGTCGACGTGCACTCCGTGACTCCCTTCAGCGCCGACCACTTCTGGCGCAGGGTGGCGCGACTGGTGTCGCGCTCCGCCGCGGTCGGCCTCGACGAGCCGGCGCGACGGCTGCTCGACCTCCCGCAGATCGACGTCACGGACGTCGAGGAGTTCTTGGACGCGGCGGCGGATCGTGAGACCGTGGTGGTGCTGCTGCTCGACGAGTTCGAGTGGGCGCTTCAGGCCGGCTCGCCCGAGTCGGAGGCCGAGAGCCGCAACTTCCTGGCGCAGATGGCGTCGCTGGCGAGACGCGCGCCGCGGGTGATGTCGATCGTCTTGACGACCGAGCAACCGCTCGCCGAGGCCACGAAAGTCATCGAGTCATGGCGCGGCTCGCCCTTTCCGACCGTTCTTACGTCGGCGACGCTGCGCGAGCTGGACCGCGAGGCGTCGGACGAGCTGATCGCCAAGGTCTTCGGCGGTGATCCGTCGTCTGTGCCCGAGCGCGAGCGCGTCATGCTGTACTCAGTGAGCGGCGGCCGGCCGGCGGCACTCCAGGCGGCGGCTTTCAACTTGTTCGACGGGCTCGACAACGGGCTGGACTCGGACGCCGCGTGGGAGGAAGCGCGCCGGCAGGCGGTGCGAGCAGTGGAGTCGCTCGCGTTGGCGGCGGAACGCGCGCCGGTCGCCGGCGACAGCCTGGTGCCCGCGCCGGTCGCGCCCGGCCCGGAGCACACTGCGGCGGAGCCTGTCCCTGGATCGGGCCTGTGGATCGACGCACGGTCCGGTGACGTCCTGATCGACGGTCAGAGGGTCGAGTCGCTCACGGCTCTTGAGTACAGCTTGCTGAAGCTGCTGTACGACAGCCCGGGTCGCCTGTGCAGCAAGGACGAGATCATCCGCCACGTCTGGGGCGACGAGTTCCTCGGTCAGATCGACGCATCGCGCGTCGAGAAGCTCGTGAGCCGCCTGCGCCGCAAGATCGAGTCGGTGCCGAGCCGCCCGCAGTTCGTGAGGACGGTCCGCGGGCGGGGCTACCGCTTCGTTCCCTAGGGCGGCGGTCACACCGGCGGCGATGACGGCGGTCGCGCCGGTGGCGATGTCGGCGGTCGCAGTGCCAGTGCCCGCGTCCAAACAGCGGCGACGTCGGACGCCATCCGCTCCGGGGAGAAGCTCAGCAGAGCCCGCTCCGCCGCCAGTCTGCACATCTCGGCGCGGCGCGCCGGGTCGGCGAGCAAGGTGGCCACGGCGTCCGCCAGCGCGTCCTCGTCGCCAGGGGGAACCAGCAGCCCGGTCCGGTCAGACTCCACGATCTCGGGCAGTCCCCCGTGCGCGAAGGCGACCACCGGGAGGCCGGCCGCCATCGCCTCGATGTTCACCAAGCCGAAAGGCTCCGGCGATCCCGCGTGGACGAAGACGTCCATCGCCGCTAGCGCCGGTCGAACGTCGTCAAGGTGCCCCGTGAACACCACGCGGTCGGCTAGCCCGAGCTCCGCCGCCAGCTCCCGCAGCTCGCGCCCGTAGTCGTCGGCCGGCTCCAGGATCGTCCCGCCCACGACCAGGAACCGGGCGTTGGGTACGGCGGCGCCGACCTTGGCCATCGTCCTTAGGAAGCTGTCCTGGCCCTTCCAGCGCCGGAGGCGCCCGACGGTGCCGACTACCGGCCCGGCGGGCTCGAGGCCGTGCTCGCGTCGGAAGTCGGCCGGGTCGACCGACGACCACCAGTCCACGGGCACCGCGTTGTGCACCACGCTGACGGCGGCGCCGCCCGGCATGGCGGCGGCAGTGGCGCGGGAGTTGACGACCACCTCGGCGCAGCCCGAGGCGATGACCCGCTTGGCCAGCTGATCCAACATCGGGCGTCGCGGCTGGTTCTCCACCAATCCCAGGTCGCGCAAGTGCCACACGCACGGTCGCCGCGCGAGCCGCGCTCCGGCCACGCCATACAGCGTGGCCCGGACGGTGTTCGTGTGCACCAGAGCGGCGTCGATCCGGGCGGCCTCCGCCGCGATTCGCCGTGCCCCGGACGACAACGAAGTGAGCGCCGAGGCCGAGCGCCGAAGCCGCGGCATCTCGATCGCGCTCACCTCTACGTCGAGCGCCGATGCACGCGACGCTAGGGCGCCGCCCTGGCAGACGAGGTGCGGCGCCCACACCTCGCGGTCGAGGTGCTCGATCAGGAGCAGCATGCTGCGCTCCGCGCCGCCCAGCTCGCGAGCGTGGTCCACGAACAGGATCGGTAGCGGACGTTGCGCCACTTCGCTACTCGCTCTCGGCCGCGCCGGCGAGCGACCCCGTTGCGGCACGCTGTGGTCCGCCCGCGGCCGCGCTTTTCCCACCCAAGCCGACCAGCCCATCGAGGAGGTCGGCGAGCACGCCCGCCTGGACGGGTCGCGCGTATGGGGCGATGGCCTCGGGAGACGCGTGCCACGTTCCGCCTCCCGACCGGAAGTCGTCGTGCAACCGCACCACCGCCGCCGCCAACCCGGCCGCGTCGCTCGGGTGCACCGCGACGCCCATCCCAGTCTCTGCCAGCAATCGCCCTGCGCGCGAGCCCGGCGGCGCCAGGGCCAGCACGGGGCGCCGTGCCGCCATGTACTCGAACACCTTCGCCGTCAGCGCGCCCTGGCGCCCGTGCTCCTCGGACAGCGCGAGCCACAACACCGCCGCCGAGCGCTGCAGCGCGAGCGCCTCCTCGTGGGGCAGCGGCGGCGTCACCTCGACGACGTCGCCTAGCCCTCGAGCCGCCGCCTCGGCGGCGACCCGCGCGTGCTGCGCGGTCGCGATCACGACGCGGACGTCCTCGGGCTGGAGCGCGCGGCTATCGAGCAGCCCCGCCAAGGTGGAGAACAGGGGCCCGGGCTCCTCGCCGGCGCGGTAGAACGAGCCCGTGTAGACGACGGTGAATCGCGCCGGCGGGTCGTCGCCGCGACGGACCCACTCCGGCTCGTAGCCGTTCGCGATCACGATGTGCTTGGAGGCGTCGGCGCCGGGCGTCAGAGCCAGCATCGTCCGCCGCTGCTCCTCGGACACGGTGACGATCACGTCGGCCCGGGCCAGCACCGCACGCTCGAGGGCGCGATCGACCGCGAGGCGGGAGCGCGACTCGTATATCTCGCGCCGCGCCCTGTTCGGCACCTCCGTCCACGGATCGCGGAAGTCGGCCACCCACGGCACCTGCCATCGCGAGCTGAGCAGCAGCGCGACCAGGTGGTTGGTCGGCGGACCGGAAGTCGAGTACACCGCGTGCGGCCTCTCCCCTGGCGGCAGCCGGAGAGCCAACGCCACGGCTGAGGGCAGCCAGCCGACGGCCTCGTCGGGCACGAGAACCCACGTGCGGAGCAGCCGCCTCGAGCGGCCGGGCTTGGGCGCGTCGGGCCCCTGCGCCACCGGCGCGCCGCCAGCTTCAAGCGTGGCCGCGGGCGGAGCAGCCCGTGGCCGGCGCCGGGGCCGCAGTCCCGCCGGGTCCCACGCCCGCCGCACCTCGGCTCGACCGTCCGTGACCCGGACGAGCTCACGGTCGAAGTCAGCGGCGCCTTGCGCGCCGGCCGCCAGCACCGTCGGTCGCCAGCCGCGGTCGGGCAGGTGCCGCGCGAAGCCATATGGCCGGTGGACCGCCACACCGCCGCCCGGCGCGAACGTGTGGGCCACCATCAGGACGCGGCGGTCGATCGCCTCAGCCGGGGTGTCCCGCGGCGGATTGCCGGTCACGCCGCGGCCAGCCCGATCAGCTTGCGCATCTTCCGACACTCGGCCTCCGCGTTGTAGACGCTCGCCGCTCGCCGCGCACTGCGCCTCATGTCGTCGATCGCGGCTGGAGACTGGCTCGCCAGCGCCTCGGCCATGGCCGCCGGCTCGAAGCCGGCGCTGACGATCCCGAACCCGTGTCCCTCGGCGATGGCGGCCATGTCGGGTGTCGGTCCAACGGCGACCGCCAGACCGGCGGCCACGAAGTCGAAGAACTTGTTCGGCAGCGCGTGGGCGTAGTTGAACGTCGTCGGCGGCAAGAGGAACATGCCGACATCGTACTCGGCCACGCGGCGCACGATCTCGCTTGGTGCGACCGGCGGAACGATCCTGATGCGCCCTGGGGCCAGGCGCTCCGCGGCGACTGCCAGCTCCGCAACGTACGCCGCGTCGGTCTCGACCAGCATCAGGTCGAGAGAGAAGCGCCTGCCGGCCGCTGCGACCGCCTCGATCATGGACTCCAGGCGCCTCTCGCGCGCCGCGATGCCATGATGGACAAGCCGCACGCGATCCGGGTCCACAGGCCGGAACTCCGCCAGCTCCGAGCGGTGCGGCGCGTTGTAGACCACCTCCGGCTCGAACCCGTACTCGTCGCGGTATGCCCGGGCGAGGGACGGGCAGACAGTCATCGTCGGCGTCGCCCCACTGACGTAGGAGCGCAGCACGTGGTCGGCTAGCGGCGCCCGAAACGTGCGCCATAGCCAGCTGTTGTCCCACTGCCGGGGTCCGAACTCGTGCAGGTCCACGACCAAGCCGGCACCGGCACCCTGAGCGGCGTGGTGCGCCGCGGGCACGGCCGGCCAGTCGTTGGCGATGACGAGGGACGGCCTCAGCTCGGCGATGGCTTCCCTCGCGGCGCGGTAGACGGGGTAGCTCCAGTAGAGGCGCTCGTACGAGCCGGGCACTGCCGCTCGCGCTAGCCCCAGCCGCGCCGCTGACGCCGCGCGGCCGAGCGCCGTCACGTCCCCGGGTTGCCTCAGGCCGACCAGCTCAGCGTTGACGTCGCCGCCATCGAGGGCGAGCGGCCCACTGTCGCCGTAGCCGACGATGGTCACGTCGAGCTCCCCGGCAAGGCATCGCGCCTGGCGGAGGACTCGCGCGTCGCGCCGGATCGGCGAGAAGGCCAGGAGCACCGCCCGCGGCCGGGCTCGCGCGTCAGCCGTCATCACGCCACCGCCGATCGAGCACCCCCCGCGCGAGGCGAGCCAGGCGGGCCGCGTCGGCCGACGTCGGCACCACCAGCTCCCGCCACGGCGCCCCGGCGATCCTCACGTAGGCGACCGCAGTCAGCGCGGCCAGGAGCGAGTAGGAGACCGTCGTCGCCACCGACACACCGACGATCGCATTGCGCGGGATCAGCACGAGGTTCAGGCCGATGTTCACCAGGAGCGCGAGTGAGGCAATGACCGAGTTGATGCCGGGGCGTCCGCGCCCGGCCAGGTCGCTGTAGAGGACGCGCGCCGTCCCGAGCAGGGCTATCCCGGGGAGCAACAGCCGCAGGGCAACCGCCGAGTCGTCGAACTCCGCGCTGTACAGCACGGAGACGAGCCACCCCGCGGCCAGCGCCGCCCCCGCGGCCATCACGAGGTTGCCCCATAGCATGTGCCGCGCCACCACTGGCGTTAGGCGGCGCCTGGCCGACTCCGCTCCCTCGAGCGCCGCGATCTTCGGGAAGACCACGGCCGAGATCGACGTTGAGGCAATCCACAGCCGCTCCGCCAACGACACGGCGATCGTGTACACGCCGACTACCCCGGGGCCGGCCAGCATGTTCAGGAGGAACATGTCGGCGCGGTAGTTCAGGAAACCCACCACGTTTGCCAGATGGGCGCGGGCACCGTAGCCGAGCGTGGACCGCAGGTAGTCTCGGCTGACGGCCACGGTCAACGACCGGCGCAGCTCGACCTGCGAGCCGAGAAGCACGAGAGCGGTGATCATGGTCGCACATTGAGCGATGATCTGGGAAGCGATCGCGCCCGGCACGCCGCCCGGCCTGAGCCACACGAGCGCCACCACGCACACGAGCAGCACCAGCTGGCCGACTACCTGCGCCAGGTTGAGCCGCGCGAAGTCCTGGAGCCCCTGGTGGACGGCGGTGAGATAGTTGATCTGGAGGTTTATGGGTACCAGCGCCAGGCTGATGACTAGATACGCGGTCGGCACCCCGGGCAGCAGCCTGTCCCCGGCCGCGAGGATGATCGCCAGGCCGATGCCGAAGCTCACGAGCCCCAGCCACACGCTGAGCGCGGTGTTGTTCCGGACAATCTCCTGAATGTCCTGGCCGCCGCGACTGACGCCGTAGACGGTCGCCGGCCCCACGCCCATGCTCATCACGGTGACGAGGATGGATGGCACGAGCAGCGACAGCGCGAGGAGGCCGCGCCCGTCCGCGCCGAGGCCCCGGGCCAGCAGCACCGAGATCAGAACGCCAAGTACCAGCTGCCACAGCTGCCGCGACGCGTTCAGCAGGCTGTCGCGGGCGACACCGCTGAAGTCCGGATCGGCCCCTGTCACATGCTGCGTCCGTCAGCGCAGCCGGACATGGCTGTCGCCGACCGCGGTGCGGGCATCAGCCCACGCCGACCGTTCGCACGACCCACCCGGTCGTGTCGTGCTCCTCGCCGTCGATGACGCGGCGCCCGTCGACGACGATCGGCGCTCTGACGACCTCGCGCAGCGACACGAGATCCAGGTCGCCGTAGGCCGAGTGGGCCGTCATGATCACCAGCGCGTCGGCGTCTCGAGCGCAGTCCGTCAAGTCGCGATCACGGAAGTCAGCCACCCACGGGTCGTGCACGCGGACGGTCGCTCCCCGCCCCCGCAGGTGCTCGATCAGCTCAGCGCTCGGTGAGTTGCGGTCGTCATCGCTGTCCGCCAGGTAGGCGTAGCCGAGGACTGCCACCGTCGCGCCCTCGAGCGGCTGACCCACCTCGGCCAGCGCGTCCTCGAGCACGGCGGCCACGTGATGCGGCATGCCGTCGTTGATCTCCCGTGCGGCGGGCACCAGCCGCGGGACGAACGACTCGCTGGCATTGGCGACCAACAGCCAAGGGTCCTTCGGGATGCAATGCCCGCCGACTCCCGCCCCGGGCAGGAGCATCTCGCGACCCGGCGACTTGTTGAGCAGCTCGCGCACCGACCACACGTCGGCCCCGAGGTCCTCGCACAGGAGCGCCATCTCGTTGGCGAAGGCGATCTGCACGTCGCGATACGCGTTCTCGCCCGTCTTGACGATCTCGGCGGTCAGCGCATCCGTCTTGTCCAGGTCCGCGCGCACCACCGCCTCGTACAGCTTGGCCGCGGCGTCCGCCGCCTCCGGGGTGACGCCGCCAACGACGCGACTCATCCCGGAGAGATTCGCCAGCAGCCGGCCCGGCATGACACGCTCCGGGCAATGGGCGAGCAGAAGCTCTTCGCCCACGGCCAGCCCGCTCGACTCGGCGAGGGCCGGAGCGACGATGTCACGCATCGTGCCGGGCGCGAGGGTCGACTCGACGATCACCAGGTCGCCCTCGTCCAGCTGCGGCCCCAGCGACTCGAGCACGGATCGCAACGCCGCGTAGCGCGGCTTCTTGTCCTGATCGACCGGCGTCTCCACAGCGATGATGAAGACCCTGCTGTCGCCGAGTGGTGTGTACGAGCCCGACGCGGTGAGGCGCCCCGCCGCCACCTGCTCCGCCACCATCTCGGCCAGCCCCGGCTCGTCGCCCGCGAAGGGCACGCGTCCGTGACGGACCGCGTCCACCCGCCGCGGATCGACGTCCACGCCCACGACGTCGAAACCGGCGTCGGCGAAGGCCGCCGCGACGGGCGCGCCGACGAACCCTAGGCCGATCACCGCCAGCCGCGCCTCGCGGCTCTCGACGGCCCGGATCAGCTCGGCGACGTCGGCGGTCACTGCCCCGCCCCGCTGACGGAGCCCTTGGGGCTCCCCGCATGGTCCAGGACCCTGTTATCGCGTCCGGACGCCACGAGCTCGAGCGCCAGCTGCAGCGCCCGAAGCCCGTCCGCGCCGGACACCGCCGGCGGCGTGCCGTCCTTCACGGCAGCCGCGAACGCCTCCAGCTGGGCCGCCAGCGGCTCGCGGCGATCGATCCGCAGGCGGGTCATCGAGCCCTCCCCGACGCCCTGCAGCACCCCGTAGTCCTCCCAGTGCCTGTCGGCCGCCACGTTCTCGTAGAATACCAGGTCCTGGTGCAGGTAGTCGGCCACGAACATGCCGCGCTCGCCGGTCACCGCCAGCTCGCGAATCTTGGTCGGCGTGAGCCAGTTGATGTTCAGCACCCCGATCTCGCCCGTCTCGAATCGCAGGAGGCCGGACAGCAGGTCCTCGTGGTCGGTGTGAATGCGGCGGGACGTCTCGGCGTACACGCGCTCGACGGGCGAGCCGACGATCCAGCTGATTATGTCGAGATCATGCGTGGCCAAGTCAACGACGACGCCGACGTCGCGCACGCGCGCCGGGAACGGCCCCATTCGCCGCGCCAGGATCGTGAATACGTGCCCCAGCTCCCCATCGAGCATCCGCCGCCGCAGCTCGACGACCGCGGGGTTGAAGCGCTCGACGTGACCGACCGTCAGCACTCGCTCGGCTCCGGCGGCGGCGTCGATGATCTGCCGCGCTTCCTCGACCGACGCCGCGATCGGCTTCTCGATCAGCAAGTGCGCGCCCGACGCGATCACGTCGAGCGCGATGGGCAGGTGCTGCTGCGTCGGCACGGCCAGCGACACGATGTCCGGCCGCTCTCGCTCGAGCAGCTCCCGGTAGTCGGAGTAGGCCGGCACGCGGTGCCGGCGCTGGACCCAGGCCGCCCCGTCAGCGTCGGGATCGGCGATGCCGACCAAGTCAGTGGCGTCGAGCTCGCTGTACACGCGCGCGTGGTGCCGCCCCATGGCCCCCACGCCGATCACGGCTGCACGAATGCTGCTGGTCTCCGTCACATTGCCCTCCGGCACCGACTCAACCCTCGCTCACCTCGATCGTCGCGCCACACTCGGGGCAGTGCCAGCCGCCGTCGCCCGCGTCGTCGAGGCGCGACCCACACAGGCACACGTAGCCCGCGAGGCGCGCCGGCACTCCCTGCACCAACCCGTGGTCCGGAACGTCACGTGTGACCACCGCGCCCGCCGCCACCATGGCGTGACGGCCGACCGTTACGCCGGTGACGACGACCGCGCCGGCGCCTATGGAAGCGCCGTAGCGGACCAGCGTCCTGCCGACCTCCCAGTCGTCGGCGCTCTTCAAGCTCCCGTCGGGGTTGACGGCCCGCGGCCGGCGGTCGTTGGTCAGGCATGCGGCGGGACCGATGAACACCCCGTCCTCCAGCTGCGCGCCGTGATAGACGAGCGCGTTGTTCTGGATCTTCACCCGGTCCCCGACGACCACCTCCGCGTCGACGAAGGCGCTCTTGCCCACGATGCAGTCGCGGCCCAACACGGCGTTCTCGCGCACCTGCGCGTGGTGCCATATCCTCGTGCCGTCCCCGATCCGCGCCGTCGGGTCGACAATCGCGGTGTCTTGGATCTGCACCGTCACGGAGCGACTCGTGCTTCGCCGGTGCCGGACGCGTCTCCGGCGACCGGGCCGGGACCGTCGCCGGGGGGCACGGCGGACTCTCCGCCGCTGGCCACGTACGGGGTCGACCCGACCGCCACCGACCGGACCGCGCCGCCCCAGTCGAACGGCCCCCTCGCGCCCAGATGGTCGGTCACCTCGAGGGCGCGCTCCATCGCGTGCAGCACCTCGGCGACCTCCTCGTCGGTGATGTAGGCGAAGAGCGGCAGGTTGAGCACGCCGCGACCGAGACGCGCGGCTCTGTCACCGCCGACGTGGGCGGCCAAGTGCTTCGCCGCTCCTGGCTGCTCTGATATCGCGCCGGGATAAACGTTGCCGAAGCCGACCCCGGCCGCGTTGAGCTCGCCCTCCACCGCCATCCGGCGATCGGGCGACAGCAGCGCAACGCTCAGGTAGCCGTTCTCGACGTAGCCGTCCGGCGGGCCCAGCGTTGACACACCGAGATCGGCCAGCGCGGCCCTGTAGCGTACCGCGGCGGCGCGGCGTGAAGCGACCCGACCTTCGAAGCGGTCGAGCGCCATGTCCAAGTACGCGGCGTCGAGGCCCGCCATGCGGCTGTTCCACCCCACGACGCCGTGCTCGTAGTGCGACGTGCGGCCGTGGTTGCCAAGCAGTCGCACGGCGTCCGCGAGCTCCTGGGAGCCGCAGACCAGCGCGCCGGCATCGCCGCATGCCCCGAGCACCTTGGCCGGGTAGAACGACACCGTGGCCAGCTGCGCCTCGCGGAACAGCGGCGCGCCGTGCCACGTGACCCCGTATGCCTGCGCGCCGTCCTCGATCAGCGGTAGGTCGCGCTCACGGCAGAACGACCGGAAGTCGTCGATGCGCGACGAGCCCCAGCCGTAGAGGTGCACCAGCACCGCCGCGGACGGTCTCTGCTCGTCGACTGCGCGCGCGAACAGGTCGAAGTCCATCTGTGCATCGACTGGGTCGATGTCGACGGTCACCGGCCTCCCGCCAACGTTTACCACCGCTTCGAAGGTCGCCCAGAAGGTGGCGTCCGGTATGAGGACCCTGTCGCCGCTCGACACACCGACGGCCCGCAGCGCCAGCTGGAGGGCGTCCGTGCCGTTCGCGCACCCGACCACCGCAGGCACGCCGATCAGCTCCGCGAGCCGCTCCTCGAGACGGGCGACGTCGGGGCCGCCCACGAACCGGGTCTCGGCGGTTACGCTGCCGGACACCTCTGCCCAGCGCTCCAAGAAGCCCGGCTCGAACCTCTGCAGGTCGATGAACGGAACCGCCATTGCTCGCATCCACTTGGGGGACCGATAGGAACGCGTTCGTGGCGAACCGTGGCTATCCACGGACGGCCCGGCGGCCGGCCACGGCCAACCGCGGCAGTCTATCACATCGGTGCGGGGCCACCAACCCCGGTTCTCCAGCGCAGGGGACGTGCATCGGAGCGCTGGACGGACTGCTGCGAGCGCCTACAATGGCGCGGAGCACGCCTTGGGCGGAGGCCGGGAGATGAGCTTCGAATCGAGCTGGGCCGACGGCATCGCGGCGGCGCGCGAGGTCCTCGACGAGGCCCGCCGTCGGAACGTGCTGTGTGCGACAGCGGAGTCGTGCACCGGTGGGCTCGTGGGGGCGTTGCTCACCGCGATACCTGGCAGCTCGGACGCATACGCGGGCGGCGTCATCGCCTACTCCAACGACGTCAAGTCCAGCGTCCTAGGCGTGACCACCGACAGCTTGCAGCGGTACGGCGCGGTCAGCGAGGAGGTCGCCGTCGCGATGGCGACCGGCGTGGCCAGGGCCGTCGGCGCCGACGTCGCGGTCAGCGTAACCGGCGTCGCGGGCCCAGGCGGCGGCACTCCCGACAAGCCGGTCGGACTCGTGTGCTTCGCGGCGGTGTCACCGGTTGGCGCTCGGTCCGAGCGCATGCGGTTCGCGGGCGACCGAGCGGCCGTGCGCGCGGCTGCGGCCATTCACGCGTTGGTCCTGATGGCGAGCGCGTTGCGGGAGATGAGCTGCTGACGTTGCCGGCCGAGTCTCTCCAGGGGCGGGGCTAGCTAGCGCCGCTACCGGCCATCACCGCTTCGAACTCCTGCCGGTCGAGGGTCTCGACCTCCATCAGCCGCCCGGACACCGCGTGGACTCGATCGATGTTGTCCCGCACGATCGCCAGCGCCTTCTCGTACGACTCGGTCACGATCCGCCGGACCTCGCTGTCGATCTGCCGCGCCACCTTCTCGCTGTAGTTGCGCTGCTCGCTCAGCTCGCGGCCCAGGAACACGAGCTCGTTCTTCTCGCCGAAGGTGATCGGGCCGAGCTTGTCGCTCATGCCGTAGCGCGTGATCATGTCGCGGGCCGTGCGCGTCACGTACTCGAGGTCGCTCGCGGCACCGGTGGATACGTCACCGAACACGACAGACTCAGCCGCGCGGCCACCCAACGCCGCCACCAGGTCGGCGCGGAACTTGGCCGTGCTGCGCAGATAGCGGTCGTCCTCCGGTAGGAACGTCGTCATGCCGCCGGTCAGGCCACGCGGGATGATCGAGATCTTGTGGACGGGGTCGCATTCCGGCGTCAGGTGCATCACCACCGC
>JBJYWW010000081.1:0-11524 GCA_046259645.1 Anaerolineae bacterium | reverse complement strand
AAGACCACGGCCAGGTAGACCGCTTCTTCGTCTGGGCTGCCGGGGATCTCGTCGACCCTCGGATCGACTTCGCAGGTCGGTTCATGGATGTGGGTGACGTGTTCAGGCTCCGCGACATACGACGCCAGCGTTGACGGACCGACCTCGTCCACGACCACGGCGAGCATCTTGCTCGACCGGAACCAACCGGAGCCGCGCCACCCACCCCCGACGCAGTCCTGGGGATCGATGTTGAGCGTCTCACCGGCGGCGATGAGCTCATCCGCGCACAGCCGCGCCGGGGCGCAGTCGTCCTGCGGTTTGAGCCAAAGCTCGACGGTGGCGCACTCCAGGCCTGCGTTGTGCACGTAGAGCATGCTCGTCCCGGTCTCGTCGCCTGTCCGCAGTGACGGCACGAAGTACCCGTGACTGCCGGCCCGATCGGCGCGGCCAAGGCTGACGGACCGGAGCCCCGAGTAGCTCGATGCCGCCCGCCGGCTGCTGTCTCCACCCGTGACGCACTCGCGGCGAACCTCCGCCGTCAGGACGCCTCCTTCGTTGATGCCGGCCGCCAAGTCCATCGGCAGGCCTTCCCAGACACCGCCTTCCTGATACGCCATGCGAAACGGCTCGTAGTAGTCGCCGCAGCAGCCCGCTGCATGCTGCCACAGCGTCGCGCACACGACGTCTGCGAGCACGGCGTCAAACCCGTAGACGAGATCCAGATCGAACTCCGAGAGCCGCCTGGCGGACAGCGCGAACAGCACTCCGCTGACGGCACCCCGGGGGATCTGGCTGGGCGCAAACGCCCACGTCGCGCCCGGGCGGATCAGTCCGGTGCACTCGATTGTCAGCGGTCCGGCCTGCTGCGGCGGGCAGAATCCCGGCTCGCCCCAAACGAAGAGCACCGCTTTCTTGGGCGCGCTGCCGACCAAGTGCAGGTTGATCCACGTCGAGCAGGCCTCGCGGTCACCGACGTAGTTCAGCACCGGCAGATGCACCCAGCTGGCAAACATCATGTTTGGATCCACTGCCTGCCCGTCCTGCTCCGGCGCATCCTGCGCCGGCGCCTCCTGCGCCGGCGGGTGCAGAGCTGCGGCGTTCCCCACCGGTGCGCCGGGCACCGGTGTAGAGTCCGCCTGCGCGTCCGGAGCGCCGAGTGACGGAGCAGGAACGACGCTTCGAGGCGACGGCTCTGAAGACGGGGCAGGCGATACGGCGGCGGCCCCACGCGACTCCTCGGCGCTGACAGGCGGTATGACCAGGACCAAGATCGCGATCAGCAGTAGGCTGGCAGCCAACGGCGTGCCCGACGCGCTCGTCGCCAACCGCCAATGCCTCATCGCGCTCTGCCTCCTGAGCCTGCACACTCCCGCTGCAGCCGACGCTGGCGGTGGGCGCTGCAGTCGACCCGTCCGTGACGCACGCGCCTCCGCGGAGACATCGACCCGCGTGGATCGCGCCTGTCGTGGCCCGCCTGGTATCCTGGGCGGCGCGGCGCGCCTCCCAAGATGGCTGTGTCAGCACCCCGCAAGGAGCAGACAATGACGGAAAGCAGGAAGAAGCACAAGCCCAGCACGAATCCTCAGCGCCCGGCCAGCGAGCTGCACCCCCGGATCCGCACGGCGTTGGTGTCGGTCGATCCCACTGGCAAGCGCCCGGCGTGGCACGGCGCGCCGACGGCGCTCGGGGTGCTGCGAGGCGTCGACCACGAGCTGGCGGTGTGGCGGCCATATCCCGGCGCCAACAACATCCGGGAGATCGCGCTGCACATCGCGTTCTGGGAGAACAGCGTGGCCAACGGCCTGAGCGGCCAGACCGTTCGCCTGGGCATCAAGTCGCCAGGCGCGCCCGGCTGGGCCGACAGGGCGGACGAGATCGACGCCGCGCAGTGGAAGCGCGAGCGGAAACTGGTCCGAGACACACACGCGCGCCTCGTCGAGGCGCTGACGTCGTTCGACCCGGAGAGACTGGATCAGCCGCCGTCACAGCGCGCCAAGCGAAACGCCGTGGAGTTCATTCACGGTGTCGGCGAGCACAGCCTGCACCACGCCACGCAGATCGCCATGATCAAGGAGCTCGCCAAGCACCGCGGCACCTCGCGCACGCCGAAGCGGTAGACTGCGAAGACAGGGCAAAGGGGAGCGGGGCTACCCGCTCCCCTTCGCCCGGCGCCGGCTCCCAGGTGGCTGCCGCTCGCCGTCTGTCGCGAACCATCATCCCGGAGGCCGCGCCAGCCGGCTCGGCTCCACGCTGGACGCCGCCGACCGTCGACCGGCCGCCGCCCCACGCGCCGGTGAGCTGCCGGGGCTGTGCTCGGAGGCTACGAAGGCTACGGGGCCTGGCGGCCAGGTCCGAGGAGCGGGCACAGGAAGTAGTGATCGCTGGCGTCCTGGACGTGGTTGCCGTTGGTGTCCATCCACCAGCGACCGCCGACGTAGCCGTGGTCGCCCGGTCCCCACAAGGTCTGGATGCGCCCGCCGGGACCGATCTCGAGCTTCTGGAACCGGCCGCGCCACGGCAGCGGATCGGCGGTCACGATCGAGTCGTAGTGCAGGCCCTGGCTTGTGACGTACACCACTGGCGCGGGGTTCGGATTGCCGCGGCCGCGAGCGTCGACGTCGGCCGTGAGGCCGACTGCCAGAATCGAGACGAAAAGCACTGCGGTCAGTAGTCGAAGCATGGTTCAGTTCTCCTTTGCGTGATTGCGGTGATCTAGATGGAGTTGTGGTTGGCGTGCTGGTGATCGCCTACCTTGGCGATGTTGATTCTGTGCCGCCGGAGACATCGGCGGCGTCGGTCACATGCGGTAGAGTTGCGAGCTGCGGCTACACCTGGCCGCGCTGCTGGGCGTGGCGGGCGTGCCGGACACCCAGGCCAAGACCGAGAGCCGCCACCCCGGCGAAAACGAGGAACGCCACCGTTGGCGCTCCGCTCGACCCCGTCTGTGGCATGTGCATCGGCAGCGGGCTCACCGCGAACTTGGCCACGGGGCCGTCCCAGTCATACTCCGGCCCCACGTCAGCGTTGCCGGAGATGCCTGGGTGCATGCTTATCGGCTGCTGCGGGTCGGTCGGCGCTCGGTTCGTGCCGCCGAACGGCGGTCCCGGCACATCGGAGGCTAGCTCCGTGTTGTCCTCGGTTCCCGCATCGTAGGCGTCCGTCTCACGCTCCGTGTCGGCCATCGACAGCGCCAGGCCGTCGAGACCGGTGAAGCCGTCGTTGGTCCGCACGAGCATCGTCAGCGCGGACACCACGTCGCCCTCGTGCGCCGTGATCGTCACGCTAACGCTCTCGCCCGGCGGCAGCGGCGCGTCGAGCGCCACGACCGCCGTCGCCATGCCCGCTAGCTTGGCGGCCAGGGCCGACGTATCGCCCATCTCGGCGATGTCACGGACCTCGGCTGAGGCGAGCTCGCCCGTCTGCCACACGTGCATTCCTGGCGCGTGGGTGAACACGATCGGCGGCGAGAGCACTTGCCCATCGGTCAGGTTGGTGATGCTCACCCGATAGTCCGACTCCGCCATCTGCGCCGAGGCTGCGGTCGGCGCCGCGACGATCGCCGCGCCGAGCACCGTCAGCGCAGTGGTCAGGATGGTCACTCCAATCGGTAGTCTCATGGTCTGGTTGGGCTCCTTTCAAGCTCCCTGGTCGCGCCCGCCATTGGGGCGATGCGCCGGTCGACGCGCACCATTGTCGGGTCCGGGGATTACGAATCGCTTACGCAGGCATTGCCGCTCGATTACGGCTGCGTGGGCGCGCCGGGCGCGGCGCCGGCGCCTGCAGCGGCCGGGCCGAACGCGGCTGGAGCTAGCCGCGCCAGGTGGTGGCGCCGCGTAATGGACGCGCAAGGAAATCCCGTTGCGACCCCCTCGGGCGGGGGCTAGTATTCGACCGCATCTCAGCAGCGAAGAGCCCTATGACCAGCAACCCGACAATCCTCGTCGTCGAGGACGAGCCCAGCATCCGCGAGGTCGTGAGCCTGTACCTCGCGCGCGCCGGCTACTCGGTGCGCGAGGCCAGCGACGGCCGCGCGGCCTTGGACTACCTCTCCGCCGAGACGCCGGACCTGGTGGTCCTCGACTTGGCGTTGCCCGAGGTCGACGGCCTGGAGATAACGCGCTGGCTGCGCGACCGCGGCGACACCCCGATCATCATGCTCACCGCCCGACGCGAGGAGTCCGAGCGAGTCCTGGGGCTCGAAGCGGGCGCCGACGACTACGTGGTGAAGCCGTTCAGCCCGCCGGAGCTGGTCAGCCGGGTGCGGGCCGTGCTGCGGCGCGCCCAGCCGCATGACTCGGCCGTCGAGGAGCTGACGCTTGGTGATCTGCGCATCGATCCCCGCACGCGCTTAGTGCGCGTCGGCGACCAGGAGCCGGACCTGACTGCTCGGGAGTTCGACCTGCTGCTCATGTTCGCCCGCCACCCGCGGCAGGTGTTCTCGCGCGATCAGCTGCTCGACCATGTCTGGGGCGTAACCGAGCACATCGACCCAAGCACCGTCACCGTCCATGTCCGGCGCCTGCGGGAGAAGATCGAGGCCGACCCGTCGTCCCCGAGCCGCATCGTGACCGTCTGGGGCGTGGGCTACCGTTTCGAGCCGTAGCCGTCTCGACGCCCGGACTGACCTCGGCGGTGCCAAGGCCGTCGCTAGGAGTCCTCTCGTGCAGCAAGCCCACGAGCTTCACCTTCCCCGCCATACGCCCGTGACCCGCTACGTCGTCGGCCTGGCGCTGTCCGTCGTGCTGGCGTTGGTGGTCGGCTACATAGTGTTGCGGCCTCCGATGGCCGACCTGGCCCAGCTGGCGCAACAGCTGGCGGCCACCGCCGCGCTGTCGTTCCTCGCCGGGTACGTCGCGTACCGCTGGGGCTGGATCGACCGCGCGCCGCGACTGGCGTACGCGCTCATCGGCAGCTATGTGCTGGCGACCGCGCTGACCATGTTCAACATCTGGATCTCGGCGCGGCTGATGTTCCTGAGCGAGCACGACCTGCTGCTCGGGTCGTCGCTGCTGGTGTTCGCCGGGGGAATCGCCATCGCCTTCGGGGCGTTCTTCTCCGACGCCGTGACCGCGCGCCTCGAGCTCCTGCGCCTCTTCGCCGCGGACGTCTCCCGCGGGCGCTTGGACGCGCGGGTATCCGTCGCCGGCCAGGACGAGGTTGCCGATCTGGCCCGGTCGCTGAACGTGATGGCGGAGCAGCTCGAGGACGGCAGGCAGCGCCAGGAGGAGCTCGACGCGATGCGGCGCGAGCTCCTGGCCTGGGTGGGTCACGACCTGCGGACGCCGCTGGCCTCGGTGCGGGCCATCGTCGAGGCGCTGGCCGACGGGATGGTCGACGACCCCGCCGTCACCGAGCGCTACCTTCGGACCGCCCAGCGCGACATTCGGTCGCTGTCGAACCTCATCGACGACCTGTTCGAGCTGTCGCAGATCGAAGCCGGCGGGCTCGTCTTGCACACACATCCCAACTCGATGACCGACCTGGCCTCGGACACCATCGAGAGCTTCTCGGCCCTCGCCGCCGCGCGGGGTGTGGCCCTGTCGGGCGGTGTCGAGCCGGACGTCGACCCGATCACCATGGACGCGGAGCGGATCGGCCGGGTGCTCGCCAACCTGGTCTCAAACGCGCTGCGGCACACACCGTCCGGCGGCGAGGTGCGCGTGGATGCCCGGCGCCAGGCCTCGGCGGTATGCGTGGCGGTTACGGACACCGGCGAGGGCATCCCGGCTGACCAGCTGGGTCGCATCTTCGACAGGTTCACGCGAGTCGAGCGCCACCGCGAACGAGCACACGGCGGCGACGACCGCGACCCGGGCGGCTCGGGCCTGGGGCTGGCCATAGCCAAGGGCATCGTCGAGGCTCACGGCGGGTCCATCGACATCGCGAGCACGGTCGGCGCCGGCACCCGCGTGCGCTTCTGCCTGCCTGATGCGTCAACGGTGCCGCCTCGCGCCGAGGCCGTCGGGTCCACGAGTCCGCGGGCATAGACTCTCCGATTCCTGACGGCCTCGCTGACGGTTGTCTCGCTCCCCGCCAGGCCAGGAGTCACGCGGCCGACACCTCGACCGCCACGGACGCGCACGCACTAGCCGAAGCGCGCGCACCTCGGCATGAATAGGACGGAGCCGTCCGGTGGCGGCTCCGGACGTTCCGTGGGGCTCGGCGTCGGCGTCGGGCCGTGGGTCCCCGTGGGTGTCATGCCGTGGGTCGCTGTCGGCGTGGGGCCGTGTGTCGCTGTCGGCGTCGGGACATGCGTCGCCGTCAGCGGCAGGCCGCCGACGAGTCTGCGTGCGATGTCGTTGAAGATCGCGAGCAATTCGGACGGGTCGTCTGGGTCGTAGCAGTAGCCGTTGCCGCTGCTGACGTTGCGTAGGCACGCGCTGTCGCACTCGGTGCCGAGGCAGATGGTGAACAATGCCACGCCCTCAGCCTCTGCCTCGTCTGCGGTCCTCATCAAGGGCTCGCAGCCTGAGGCGTGCCCGCCGTCGGTCAAGAGCACGATCGACTCCCGGGCTCCTCCTGGCGCGAGAAGCCTTCCGTCTCGCAGAGCCGCCAGGCCGTCCTCGAGCCCCAAGTACGGCGCCGATCCGCCGCCCGCGCCTACAGCACGTATGCACTCAGCGGCCTCGTCCACCACGTTGGTCAGGTCGCAGTGTCGACTGGCCACATGGGTGAACTCGGTCACGGCGACGCGCCGCTCCGGATAGCGCTCGGGATCGAGGTACAGAAGGAACCCCAGCGCTGCGTCCTGCATCATCTGGTTTGGCTCGCCCGCCATGGAGAGCGAGCCGTCAAGAACGAGCGCGGCGTGGATTGCCGGCGGCTGATCTTGCCTGGCTATCGATTGCACGCGCGCTGCAGGCGTGCCGTTCGCCAGGGACCATTTTGGCGCGGCTGCGGCCCCAGCAGACGACTTGGCGGCAAGCGCGCCGGGCGCCGGCAGGAGCACCGCCGCAGGCGACGCAAGGAGCGCGGCCATGGTCGCGGCCAGGAGCGCGGCCAGCGCCCCGAGCGCAGCCGGCCAGATTGCGCGCGGCGCGGAATCGGCCTGAGATCGAAGGTCCATCGTTCGCCTCCCGGCATCGGACTCTCCGTCGGCGGCGGCGACGCGGGCGGCGCTGGCACCCGCGCGCGCTTCCAACTGCCTGACGGGCGGGCCGTCGCGCAGCACGCCCCGGCGCCTGTGGCGCGACAGCACACGATCTCGCGCGCCAGCGCCGAGTCTAGTTGGCGCCGGCGCTTCTTCCGCACCACGGTAGATGGGCCGGAGCGGGCGGCGGAGGTCCCGGCGTTCGCGTTGGCGTGAGCGTGGGCGAGGCCGTCACGGACGGCGTGCCCGACGTGCCTGGCGTGCCAGGCGTCCCGGGTGTGCCAGGCGTCCCGGGCGTGCTCGGCGTCCCGGGCGTGCTCGGCGTCGCGGGCGTGCTCGGCGTCGCGGGCGTGCTCGGCGTGCCCGGCGTCCACGGCGTGCCCGGCGTGCCCGGCGTGCCTGGGGCTCCCGGCGTCCACGGCGCCTCGTGCACTGTCACCCACGGGATGCTATAAGCGAAGGTGCTCGTTAGCCCAAACGTGTCGGTCAGCATCCCTATCGCCGTCAGGTTCACGGCCTGGTAGCCGGGCTGGTGAGGCAGCGCCGCGACCGACACGGTGATCCCTGCCGCCGGAGGATGATCCACCTTCCACGTGATTGCTCCTGCCTCTACATCGAGCGCCGCCGGGTCCGGCGAGGCGCTCTCGGGCACTATCTCCATCGCATGGGGGAACAGGTCCGTGATCGCAAGCGCTCGGATCGTCGAGGCCCACTGCCTTAAGCGCTCGAAGAACGGGTCGAGCGAAGCCACATAGTCGGCCAGGCTGTCGAAGTAGTAGCGCGGGCTCGACGCCATCTGCCGGACGCAGCGGCTATCACAGTTGGGTCCGGCGCAGGCCGAGACCACGAGCATGGCCTTCGACTTGGCGTTGTTCGCGGCGGCGAGCGCTCGATCGCAACCCTCGTCGTTCTGGCCGTCCGTCAGAAGGATCAAGAGGTCGGTGAGTTTGTCTGGGTCGACCTCCGTGCGTCCCCGTTGGAGCTCGCGCACTGCTTCGTCGATCCCGTCCTCCAGCTTGAGCCCGCCGGTCGCCTGCAGCCGGCTGACACAGCTCCGCGCCCGGGCGTCGTCATTGGTCAGGCGGCACAGCAGTTGCGCCCGGTCGTTCACCTGAACGGCCGCCACTCTTGTGTGCGGGTGCCCGGGCAGCTCGAGGGCGTCTATTGTGTCGCGGGCCGCATCCCTGATCTCGCCCGAGACCGAGCCCGCGACCGACGCGGAGGCCTGTAGCACCAGCACCACGTGCACCGGGGCGTCCGGGCACACGGCGTGCGCGTGCAGCGTGACGCTGATCGGCTCGCCCACCGCGACCTCGTCCGGGAACGCCACCTTGCTCCCGACGGGAACGCACTCGCTGCCGCCCTGCTGCGCAAGCGACCGCACCTGTTCAAGTCGCGCCGGCTCAGCGGCCTGCGTCAACTCGTCGACTCCCGCTTGCGCCAAGGTGGACGCCTGCGCCTGGTCCGCGGGCCGGGCCTGAGCACCTTGCGCCGGCAGTCGCGCCGCGATGCCAAGCAGTGCCATCGACATCAGCAGCACCGCGATCGCCATTGCCATCGGCCAACCTGCCCTGAAGATCCATCGCGCCGCGAACATAGCCCCCTCCCCTCACCGCGCCACAGCTCGTGACGGCAGCGCACCGCAGACCGCTGCTTGTGAGCCGCCTATATCTACAACCCCACTCGCTGACGCGGCTGACAGGCGATTACCCGTCCTGAACGCCGCCGCCGTCGGCGCGGTAGCCCGGCAGCCAGCAGCAGTCAGCTGCGATCAGGTATCACCGGCACGTGCGCCGGTCCGCGCGCAGGCCAGACGGCTAGCTGCTCAGTCCCGCCTACTTCTCGCACCACGGGATGAACAGCGGCGCTCCGTCTCCCGGCGTCGCTTCCTCAGTTGGCGTAGGCGACATGGTCGGCGTAGCCGTGGCTGGAGTGACAGGCGGACGCGTTGGCGTCAGGGTGGGCGTCATGGTAACCGACGGCGTCACCGACGGCGTGGCCGGACCCTCGACCGTCACCCACGGCACGTCGAACGTGAACGTCTTCGTCAGGCCCCACACGTCCGTGAGGACGCCGGTGGCCGACAGGTTGGTCGCGAGGTAGCCGGGCTCCAGTGGGGCGGCACCCACGGCAACAGTGATTCCTGCCGCGGGCGGATACTCCGCCAGCCAGGTCACGGCTCCCGCCGCCACGTTCAGCTCGACGGGCTCCGGCGCGGCGGAGCCCGGCACGATCTGCATCGAGTCGGGGAACAGGTCGGTGATGGCTAGCTCTCTGATGGGCGATGTACCCCGCAGCATGTAGTCGAGCAGCGGCTCGAGCGCCGAGACGTAGTCGCTCAGGCTGTCGAAGTAGAGGTACGGGCTCGATGCCAGCTGCCTGACGCAGCGGCTCTCGCAGTCGGGCCCGGCGCAGACCGAGACCAGCAGTACGCCGCGCTGCTTCACGTCGTTCGCGGCGGCGACGGCCCGATTGCAGTCCTCGGTGTTCTTGCCGTCGGTCATCACGATCATGTACTCGCCCAGCAAGTCAGCGTTGACATCGCCGCGGCCACGCTGCAGCTCACGCATGCCCTCCTCGATGCCCTTCTCCAGCGCCAAACCGCCCTCGTCGTCGAGCCGCCTTACACACGAGCCCAGCGAGCTGACGTTGTTGGTGAGGCGGCAGAGAAGCCGCGCATCATCGTTGACGCCCACTACGGCTACCCTGGTGCTAGGGTGCTCCGGCAGGTCGAGCGCGTCGATGGTCTGCAGCGCGGCCGACTCGATCTGGCGGCCAACCGAGCCGGCCACGGACTCGGAGCCTTGGAGCACCAGCACGTAGTGAATCGGAACCTCTGGGCACTGCGCCCGGGCGTGCAGCGTGATGCTCACCGGCTCGCCGATCCCGAGCAGCTCGGGTGCGGCAGTCTTGGTGTGCGTGACCACGCACTCGCTCTCGCCGGCTTGCGCCGGCAGCGCCAGCGCGAGCACGTCGTCTGCCAACGCCGGCGCGCGCGCGTGGTCTGACGGCGCCGCGGGCGACTCCAGCGCCCGCAGGCCCACCGCACCGGACAGCAGCAGCGCGCCGACCGTGAGCGCCGCCGCGGCGGCCAAGAGCGCCATTCGCCACGTCCTGCCCGAGAGCATGCCGGTCGAGTGAGATCCGCCTCTGACGATCATCGTCTCCCTCCTTCACGCTAGGTGACCACAACACAGCCAACGAGCGAATCGGGTGCGGCGTTGCGGTCGTGACGTCCGCTACCGATCCGTAGCGGCGGGGAGGTGAGGCTGTTAGCTCACAGCACTGCGTTGAAGACGTAACCCACGATCAGAATGCCGAGGGCCACCACCGCTACGAACGTAATGACCAGTCTAGGTTTCAGTATGCGACGAAGGAGGATCACCTCAGGCAGGCTCAGGGCTACCACGCTCATCATGAACGCCAGGACGGTCCCGATCGCGGCGCCCTTTTCGGTCAGGGCGTGAGCGACGGGCACCACGCCGGCGGCGTTCGAGTACATCGGGATCCCTACCAGCACGCCGGCCGGCACGCTCCACCACGCGTCGGCGCCGAGGATGCCTGACAACGCGTCCGTGGGCACGTAGCCGTGGATCAGCGCGCCGACCGCGATGCCGATCACCACGAACGGCCACACCTTGCCGACGATCTCACGCGTGGTGTTCCACGCCCGCGCGAACCGCTCGTCCCACGATGGGCCGTCCGCTCCCACTGGCGCCTGGCCGACCGAGATCTCCCACACGAAGTCCTCCACGCCGCGCTCGACGTCGGGGATGTTCCCGATGACGATCCCGGCGGCCACGGCTATGGCGAGCCCCATGGTCAGGTAGAGCCCGGCCACGTGCCACCCGAACAACCCGAAGAGCATGGCCAGTGCCACCTCGTTGACCATCGGCGTGGCGATGAGGAACGAGAACGTCACCCCGAGCGGGATGCCCGCCTCCACGAACCCGATGAACAGCGGCACCGCCGAGCACGAGCAGAACGGCGTGACCACTCCGAGCAGCGCGGCTAGCACGTTGCCCAGGCCCTGCCGCCGGCCGCCCAGGACCTGCCGCGCGCGATCGGTGCTGAAGAACGACCTGACCAGGGTGACGATGAAGATCATGCCGGTCAGCAGCAGCAGGATCTTGGGCACGTCGTAGAGGAAGAACGCGACCGACTCGCCCAGCCGACTGCCGCGCGCCAGGCCCATGACGTCGTAGGTGAGCCACTCCGAGGCCGCCAGGACGTTGCGCCAGGCCACGAGCCATGCGGCGGCCCCGGCCAGGACCAGGAGACCGGCTCTGGCCGGCCGGCGCGACTCCCGACCGCCGGGGCCCGCAGCAAGGCTCGGCGGCTCGCATGTCTGCCCGACGCCGATCCCGAGGTTCATTGCCCGCGGGGACCCGGCGCACGGCGGACGGCTACGCGGGTGACTTCGCCGACCACTGGCTGATGTAGAGGCGCTGC
>JBJYWW010000080.1:0-4695 GCA_046259645.1 Anaerolineae bacterium | reverse complement strand
GAGCAGCATCTCGAGCGCGTCGACGACCAGGTCGAGTCGCCCGCCCTGCTCCATCGAGCCGGAGACATCGATGACGAAAGTCAGCACCGCGTCCTCACGCCTAGAGTCCCTGATCTCGCGAGCGCTCACGCCGACACGAATCAACCGCTCCCCCTCGTCGCCGAACGGCGTCGGCGCGCCTTCGAGGTGGATCGCGAAGGCGTCGTGCCGCGGCGGCTCGAGACCCTGATCGAAGTAGTTCACGAACTCCTCGGCCCGCACGGCTTCCGCCGGGGGCAGGTGGCCTTCGAGCAGGTACCGTCGGGCCAGCGTGTACGACCCGGTATCGACGTCCAGCGCGAACGTGGACAAGGCGTCATGCGCGGCGTCTTGCCACGGGTTCACACCGTAGTCCTGGAAGTACATCGCGGCCGGCGGTGGGCCAGCCTGCTCCCTGTCGGGCTGCTGCTCCGGCAGCGGCCACGGCGGCTCCCGCGGCGTGAGCTCACGGCTGCGCGGGGCGCCACCGCTGTCTGGAGGAGCTTGCGCCAGGCGGAGGCCGTTGTCGTAGCCGCGATCGCCGGCGGAGTCGGCCGCGACGGCTGGCCCGATGATCGCGTCGTCGGCCTCGACCTCCGCCTGCCCCTCGTACTCGTCGTCGTAGGCTGACACCACGGCGTCGTCGGCGTGTCCGGCGTCGCTGTCCAGGGCCTCGAGTTCTGCAGCCACGGCGCCGTCGTAACCGGCGTCGTCCATCGAGCTCGAGCCCCCGGCCTCGCGAGCTTCGTAGGTGCTGGCGCTGTCGCTGCCCGCATCGCGGCGCAAGTCCGCGGAGCTGCAGCCGCCGAACAGCGCCATCGCTAGCCCGACGAGAGCAACACGCGCCAGCGGCGACCTTGCCACTTCGATCCCCATATCGTGCCTCCCTACCGACGGCCGCTCGCGTTGCGCGCGAGCCGTCCGGGCCCCACTTCTGCTCGCGCTCGGCGCGAGGTGCGGCGCGTCGTGGGGCTGCCTGATGCCCAGTGTTGCCGATGCCGCGAACTCGCACTCTAACGAGGCTCGCCCTCGAGCGGTTCCCTTGCTGGTCGCCCGCTCCTTTGCCCCCGTCGCTCGGTTGGGCTACGTTTCGGCAGACTCCGCATGCGGCATGCTCCCCGGCAGGTGCGCGACTTGTGACCGACCAGAACCCCAACTCGAGATCAAGCCCCGGCCAGCCGCCGGAAGCCGTTGCCGGGCACCCGCCAGAGGTCGTGGTCCTGCGCACCGGCGGGCCGATGTCGTCCCGGCGCATCGAGCCCACCTCCGCCGTCGCCACGCTCGCGCCCGGCACGCCCGAGGAGCTGGTCCAGCGGCTGGTGGATCGCCTGCGGCACGCCGGCGTCGACGCGAGCCAGCTCGATCTGGGCGACGGAGTGCTGATGCTGCCCGGCGTCACCGCCGTCGGTGCCACACGGCTGCTTGCCGGCGAGCCGGCGGTCGAGCGCGTCTACATCCCGGACACGCGCTACCGGCTGGTTCGGCGGGAGATCTTCCCAGGCGGGACCATCGTCGACGTCGCGGGGGTGAAGTTCGGCGGCCCCGAGTTCGTCGTCATCGCCGGCCCCTGCGCCGTCGAGAGCCCGGAACAGGTGCTCGCCGTCGCCGAGGGTGTCGCACGCGCCGGCGCGGCCGTGATGCGGGGCGGCGCCTTCAAGCCGCGCACGAGCCCATACGACTTCCAGGGCCTCGGCCGCCAGGGCGTCGAAGCTCTGGTCGGGGCGCGCACGGCGACGGGTCTGCCGTTCATCACCGAGGTGATGCGGCACGACCTCGTCGAGGAGATGGCGCCGCTCGTCGACGGTTTCCAGGTCGGGGCGCGCAACATGCAGAACTTCGACCTGTTGCGCGCGCTGGCCGAGGCAGGCCGCCCGGTGCTCCTGAAACGCAATCCGGGCGCCACCATCGAGGAGTGGCTACTCGCGGCCGAGTACCTGCTGGCCGGCGGCAACGACCAGGTGATCCTGTGCGAGCGTGGAATCCGCACGTTCTCTGTCGACACCCGTTACACGCTCGATCTGGCATCGGTCGCGCTAGCCAAGCGCGAGACTCACTTGCCCGTGATCGTCGACCCGTCGCACGCGACCGGCGACGCGTCGCTGATTGCACCGATGGCCAAGGCCGCGCTGGGCGCCGGTGCCGATGGCGTGATGGTCGAGGTCCACTACGACCCCGCTGTCGCTTTGTCCGACGGCTTCCAGGCGCTGACGCCCGCCGAGCTCACGTCGCTCGTCGCCGACCTGGCCGCCCTCGCTCCGCAGCTCGGGCGCGCGCTGGCCGGCGCCCCGACTCCCGCCCGAGCCCCCGAGACGGCCGTCCCCCGCGCCGTCTCGAGCTAGTCGGGCGCGAACAGGGCGAGCGGCGCCGGTGGCGTTCGAGCACCTTCAGCGCATCCGCTTCCACCAGTGCGACCCGGCCGGGGTCCTGTTCTACGGGCGCGTGTTCGAGGTGGTCGAGAGTGCCTACGAGGAGTTGTGCCGCGCCGCGGGACTGGACATCCAGGCACTGATGGACCAGGAGGTCCACACCACCCCCATCGTGCGGGCAGAGGCGGACTACCTGAGCCCGGTACGGGTGGGCGAGGAGGTCACGGTGCGCGCCGTAGTGGAGCGGTTGGGTGGATCGTCGATCCACATCGCCTACTCGATCGTGGGTGCCGACGGCACGGAGCGCATCCGCGCCAAGGTCGTCCACGTGTTCGTCGCCGCCGACGGGTGGTCGACGACCGAGATCCCGCCGGACGTGCGCGCGGCCTACCTGCGGTTCGCCGCCGACTAGCGGGACTGCGCAATTGCGGCCCCCCGCTCCTGGCTAGCAGTCGAGCCGGGCTGCCAATAGGTCGGCGCTGGCAGACGAGGCAGTGAGGTAGTCGAGACGGGCGGCTAATCCAAGTGCACGGCCACGGTACACACATCGTCGCCGCTGAGCACGCTGCGCACCACCTCAACCCGCACCGGGCGCTGGAGGATCTCCTCCCAGATCCCGCGGTAGAACCCGGCGCCGCACAGGCAGTAGGTCAGCGGGAGGTCTTCACCCATCGCGACCGCGTCGCGCACGCGCGGGCAGTGGCAATACAAGGCGCGGCGCTTCTCCGGATCGGGCTCGGCCAGGTACTCCTCGAGGCTGCCGCTCTTCGGGATCTTCGTGGCGAACACGGTTTTGCCCTCGAGCCTGCCGGCCAGCCCCCACCCGAGGTCGACCACTCGTCGCACAAGGCTCTCGCTCAAACCCAGCTGGTTGGTCAGGAAGTCCTCGAACTGCGCCTGCAGGACGGCCACGGCGGCGGCCACGTCTCCCCACTCCTTGTACGCTCGGCGCGCGTCGCGCAGCTGGCTGACGGGATACTGGCACGCGCATCCGCTCATGACGTCGTGTGATGTCCGCGGGTCGGTCAGCGCCGTTAGGCGCTCCATTGCCTTCCGCGTCCACTCGATTACCTCGCGGCGGCTCGACTCGTCGGTTAGCCCCTCGCTGCCCTGCAGGACCCGCTCACGAAGCTCGTCGTCGCCGTGTTCCTCCAGGCAGCGGGCCAGGCGCTCCAGCCAGGCGCGCTCGAAGTCGACGCTCGCCGGCGGCGCCTCGGCAGCAGCTTCCGACGCTCGTCGCCATTCCAGCTCGTCGCGGACCGCCGACCGTCTGAGCTTGCCGGCGGCGTTGCGCGGCAGGCGGTCCCCCCACCGGACGAACGCGCGCGGCACCTTGTATCCCGCCAGGACCTCGCGGGCGGTCAACTCGAGCTCCCGGTCGCTGACACCGCGGCCGGGGCCGCTGACCACCGCGGCCACCACGCGGCTCCCCCACTCGTCGTCGGGCAGACCGACGACGCAGCACTCGGTCACGCCGGGATGGCGCTCGATGGCTGCCTCCACCTCGGCCGGATAGACATTCTCGCCGCCCGTGACTATCAGGTCCGCGCGGCGACCGACGACGTGCAGGTTGCCGCGCTCGTCGAGGTAGCCGCCGTCACCGGTATGCAGCCAGCCGGCGGCGTCGAGCCGGGCACCCGTGCCGCCCACCGCCGCGTCGAGCTGGACGCCCGTGCCGCCTTCCGCCGCGCCGTGCCAGTAGCCCGAGAAGTTGCCTGGCGCCTTGACCACGATCTCGCCGACCGCCCCGATTGGCGCGCTTCGGCCATGCTCGTCGCGGATCGCCACCTCCGTGTAGGGCAGCGGCGGCAACCCGTCCGCCAGCCGGGGACTAGTCGTCGGCTGCGCCGTGGCCACCTGACTCGCCGCCTCCGTCAGGCCGTAGGTCAGGGCAATCGGCACGCCGTGCCTCGCCGCGCGGCCCAGCAGGGTCGGCGCGATAGGTCCTCCTCCGAGAAGCACGGCCCTGATCTGCCGGCACGCACGCACGGTTCGCCCGAGCACCTGCTCCTCGTCGTCCCACACGTCCAGCACTCGCGACAGCATGGTCGGGACGAGCGACGCGAGCGTCGCCTGGCCCGAAACCAGATGGTCCGCGACGTCGGCCGGCTCGAAGCCCTCGACGAGGAGGACCTCAGTCCCGTACAGCGCGCTCCTGACCAGCACCGCGAGCCCGCCGACGTGGAACAGCGGCAGCGGCACCAGCCATGTGTCGTCGGCGGAAACGCCGAGGCGCGCGGCGGAGGCGGCTGCGCTCCACGCCAGCGCACCGTGAGTGAGGACCGCGCCCTTCGGCCGCCCCGATGTGCCC
>JBJYWW010000079.1:0-8397 GCA_046259645.1 Anaerolineae bacterium | reverse complement strand
ACCCCAGGTGCAGGACGCCCAAGCCTGCGTAGCCTGTGGGCTGTGTGAGTTGCTATGCCCGGAGTTCGCGATATTCGTCCAGGAGGTCGCGCCCTAGTATCGAATCCCCGAACGGGGGCCGACCCTGGTCCGCCCGGTGCCGCGACGGGGCTAGACGCAGCCGCCGCCGGATCGCGCGTGAACAGGACCGGGCCCGGAGCGGGTACGTCCGAGCCTCGCGCCGGCGCAGCCGGGCGACCACGATGCTCAGCCTGCCTCCGCGGTCCCGTGCCCGGGCTCCCCGCTCCCCAATCCGGGCTTGCCGGGTCGGAGCCTGGCTTCCCAGCAGTCTTGGAGGTGCCACGTGACCAATGAGGGCGTGCTGAAGGGCAGCTTCTTCATGGACGGCGACACCGCGTGCGCCGAGGGCGCGATAAGCGCCGGCTGCCGCTTCTTCGCCGGCTACCCGATCACGCCGGCGACCGAGGTCGCCGAGAGGGCCGCCAAGCGACTGCCCCAGGTGGGCGGCGTATACATCCAGATGGAGGACGAGATCGCCTCCATTGCGGCCGTGCTGGGCGCCTCATGGTCGGGGAAGCGCTCGATGACGGCCACCTCCGGGCCGGGCTTCTCGCTGATGATGGAGAACCTGGGCCTGGGGATCATCACCGAGACGCCGTGCGTCATCGTGAACGTGCAGCGCGCCGGCCCGTCGACCGGCATGCCTACCCTCGTCGGCCAGGGCGACATGATGCAGGCGCGCTGGGGCTCCCACGGTCCGTACGAGATCATCGCCCTGGCGCCCAGCTCGCCTCAGGAGATCTTCGACCTGACGCTTCGCGCCTTCAACCTCGCCGAGCAGTACCGGACGCCGGTGCTGGTCATGACCGACGAGTCGGTCGGGCACATGACCGAGCGGGTCGTGATCCCGGATCCCGACGAGGTGCCAATCTACCCGCGCCGCCGCCCGAAGTCGCCGCCGGGCAACGGCTACCTGCCGTACGCCCCGGCCGAGGACGGCGTTCCCGACATGGCGTGCGCCGGTGACGGGTACCGCATCCACATCACCGGCCTCACGCACGACGAGCGGGGCTACCCCGACACCGTGAGCGTCGAGACCCAGCACAAGATGGTCTCGCGGCTGGTTAGCAAGATCAAGGACAACAGCGCGGACATCATCGAGGTGCAAGAGGACTTGGTCGACGGCGCCGAGGTGGTGGTGGTCGCCTACGGCATCTCGGCCCGCGCTGCCGTGCGACCAATCCGGATGGCGCGCGAGGCAGGCGTCAAGGTCGGCCTGCTGAAGCTCGTGACCGTGTGGCCGTTCGCCGAGGAGCGGATTCGTGCTCTCGCTGCGGACGTGAAGGCGTTCGTCGTGCCCGAGATCAACATGGGACAGATAGCGCTGGAGGTCGAGCGGTGCGCGGCGGGCAAGGCCCGGACGGTTACGGTCACGCACGCCGGTGGCGGGTTGCACGACCCGGATGTCGTCCTGGAGGCAATCATGGGAGCCGCGTCATGATCGAAGAGCTGACAAACGTGCGCTACGCCGAGCAGCACCCGATGGACACGCTGCTGCGCCAGGACCGCCTGCCGCACATCTGGTGCTCGGGCTGCGGCCTAGGCACGATCTTGACCTGCTTCGTCAGCGCGCTGGGTAAGTCTGGCCTCGATCCGGACAAGGTCGCGGTCGTCTCCGGCATCGGCTGCACGGGCCGTTCGGCGGGGTATCTGAACCTGGACGGCTTCCACACGACCCACGGTCGGGCAATTCCCTTCGCCACCGGTCTCAAGCTGGGCAACCCCGATCTGAAGGTCGTGGTGATCTCCGGCGACGGTGACCTGGCGGCGATCGGCGGCAACCACCTCATCCATGCCGCGCGGCGCAACATGGACATCACCGTCCTGTGCGTGAACAACTTCAACTACGGCATGACGAGCGGCCAAGTGGCCCCGACGACGCCGACAGACGCGCGGACCAGCACCTCCCCCTACGGCTGCACCGAGCACCCGTTCAACCTGCCGCACCTCGTGGCGGCCTGCGGGGCATCCTACGTCGCGCGGTGGACGGCGCTCCACGTGAGGCGGCTCGAGCGCTCTCTCGTCGAGGCCATCGGCAAGCGCGGCTTCAGCTTCGTCGAGGTCATCTCGCCGTGCCCGACCTACTACGGGCGCTGGAACAAGATGGGCTCCGCGCTGCAACAGATGCACTACTACCACGACAACAGCGTGATCAGCCACGGCAGCGACCCGGCGGACGCCGACGTCGACCTCGGCGGAGAGGTGATCTGCGGCGTGTTCGTCGACGTCGACAAGCCGACTTGCGGCGACATGATCGTGCGGAGCCAGCCATGAGCCGTCACGAGATCAGGCTATCCGGGTTCGGCGGTCAGGGGATCGTCACGGCGGGCTACATCCTCGGCAAGGGAGCAGCGCTCCATGACGACAAGCACGTGACGCTGACCAAGAGCTACGGTCCGGAGTCGCGCGGCGGCGCGTGCAGCGCCCAGGTCATGATCGCGGACGAGGCGATCGACTACCCCCAGCTGATCGCGGTGGACTTGCTGGTCGTCATGTCGCAGGAGGCCTACGACAAGTACGGCGACACGCTGCCGTCGGGCGGCCTGATGCTGATCGACGAGGACCTGGTCGACCTGGATCGGCCCCGCGACGACATCGAGGTCCGGTCGATTCCCGCGACGCGCATCGCCGAGCGGGACCTGGGGCGCAAGATCGTGGCCAACATCGTCATGCTCGGCTTCGTGGCCGCCAACTCGGACGCCGTGTCGTCCGAGGCCATCCGCGAGTCGGTGCTGGAGTCCGTGCCGAAGGGCACCGAGGAACTGAATGCCCGCGCGTTCGACGCGGGCTTCGCATACGCGAAGGAGACGCAGCCGGCGACGGCCTGACCAAGTCGCCGCGATCGGCGAGTCGGGGCAGCCAGAAAGGACGGCCCATGGACAACTCGAGCCCGGAGGCGCCGGGCGCCGCGACCGGACCCGACGCCAGCGCCGGCTCGCGCGCGGCGGCGGGCTCCTCGGCGCCAACCGCCGTCGTCGTCGGCCGTGACACACGCGCCGCCCGGGCGGCGCTCGAGCTTGCGTCCGCCGGCGCCACCGTGCGGCTGGCCACCAGCGAGGAGTGGCTGCTGCCCGGTGAGGCGGGTCCGCTGGACACTCCGGACCTGCTCCGGGCGGCGTCGCATCCCCGCATCGAGCTGATCACCGGTGCGCGCATCGCGGCGGTTCAATCGGCCGAGAGGGGAAGCGACGGCGCCGGCGCGGGGCGCCCTCTCGTCGTGTCGGTGGAGCAGCTGCCCCGGTTCATCGACCCCACGCTGTGCACTGCCTGCGGCGCCTGTGCCGACGTCTGCCCCGTCACGATCCCAGTGGGGGACGGCTCGGCGCACAAGGCGGTCTATCGCGGCGGAGTGCCCACGACCTACGCCATCGACAAGCTCGGTACCGCGCCGTGCCGGGACGCATGCCCGATTCACCAGCGGGCACAGGGCTACACCGCCCTCGTTCGCTCGGGCCGGTTCGACGCCGCGTACGGCACCATTCTGCGCGACAACCCGTTCCCGTCGGTGTGCGGGCGGGTGTGCAACCGCAGCTGCGAGGAGAGTTGCTCGCGCGCGACAGTGGACGCGGCGGTCAACGTGATGGCCATCAAGCGCTTCGTGGCGGACTGGGCCCTGGAAAACGACGTGTCGGCCGCTTCGTATGCCCCGGCGCGCGCCGAGACGACGGGCAAGCGCGTCGCGATCGTTGGGTCGGGCCCGGCCGGCTTGACGTGCGCGCGCGACCTGGTGCGGCTGGGGCACGACGTCGTGGTGTACGAGGCGTTGCCCTTAGCCGGCGGGATGATGAGCGTCGGCGTGCCGGAGTACCGGTTGCCGGCAGCACGGGTGCAGCGCGAGGTCAGCGACATCCTCGCCGAGGGTGTCGAGCTGGTGCTCGAGCACCGCGTGGCCGACGTGCCGGCCCTGCTGGACGACGGCTTTGACGCCGTGTTCGTCGCCGTCGGGGCTCACACCGGGATCAAGCTCCCGATCCCCGGATCGGATCTGCCGGAGGTCGACCTGGCCACCGACTTCCTCCGCGACGTCAAGATCGAGCTCGGCGAGTCGGTCCCCACCGGTGGCCAGCCGGGGCCGAGCGCGCCGCGCCTGCGCCAGCGGATCGAGGGCCGGCGGGTGCTCGTGCTCGGCGGGGGCAACGTCGCCATCGATGCAGCGATGACCTCGGTGCGACTGGGCGCCGAGTGGGTCGGCATGTCGTGCCTGGAGTCGCGGGAAAGGATGCCGGCGCACGCGTGGGAGGTGCGCGACGCCGAGGACGAGGGCGTCGAGGTCTATCCGTCCCGCACGTTCAAGGAGGTGACGGACCGGGACGGGCACGTCGCCGGGGTGCGATGCGTCGAGGTCGACTTCCGCGGCTTCGTCGACGGCCGGCCGGACTTCGATGAGCTGCCGGGCACGGAGGAGCTGATCCCGGCTGACATCGTGATCTTCGCGATCGGGCAGGTGCCCGACGCCTCGTGCCTGGGCGACCAGGTCGAGCTCGCGCGCGGCCGCTTCGCCGTCGTCGACCGTGAGACACAGGCCACCAACGTGCCGGGCGTGTTCGCCGGCGGGGACTTGGTCACCGGGACCTCGTTCATCGTCGACGCGATCGCCGCCGGGCATCGAGCGGCTGAGTCGATCGACTGCCATGTGCGTGGCGAGGACCTGGCCGTCACCTTGACGAGCCGGCGCATGCCGGCGGTGAAGCTGACCGAAGAGGACGTCCGCGCCCGGCTTGCCAGCGGGCTGGTGGCTGACGTCGGCCGGGCAGAGGAAGCCAAGCGCCCGGCGATGGAGCGGACCCTTGACTTCTGCGAGGTGTGCGCGGGGCTCACTGCCGACGAGGCCCGCGCCGAGGCCGCTCGCTGCCTCAGCTGCGGCTTCTGCAGCGAGTGCCTGAGGTGCACCGACGCCTGCCCGGCCGGGGCAATCGATCACCTGCGCCAGCCGCGCTCGATGCGCCTGGCGGCCGACGCGGTGCTGTGGACCGCCGACCCGGCGGAGCTGACGGACCCCGGCTCAGTGACGGGCATGGGCTTGCCACATGTGGCAGCGGCACGGGCGTCGGCCGACTTGCCGGCGGCAGTTGACCAAACACGCGCGTCGCTGGGCCTGCCATGCCCGATGCCGGAGGAGCTCGTAGGCGCTCCCAGCCGCTGGCTGGCCGCGCCTCCCGCGGCGAGCGTTGGCGTCTTCCTGTGCCGCTGCGGCGGCGAGCTCGAGCGCGCGATGGACCTTGACGCGGTAGCAGAAAGGCTGGCGGAGATCCCGCAGGTCGACCTAGTCCAGCGCGTCGACTTCGCGTGCCAGCCCGAGGGCGCCGCCGTGATTCGCTCGGCGCTCGACTCCGGCTCGCTCAGCGCGGGAGTCCTCGCCGCGTGCTCCTGCTGCAGCCTGGACCAAATCTGTTACAGCTGTACGACGCAACGCATGCGCTGCAAGGACCAGCTGGGGGTGTTCTCCGCCCTTGCCGGGCTGCCGATCGAGTTCGCCAACGTGCGCGAGCAGTGCGCGTTCGTTCATCCCGACGATCTGCCGTCCGCGACCGCCAAGGCCGGCGACCTGATCGCCGGGGCGATCGGCGCGAGCCTCGCGCCGCTGCCGCGGGATGGCCGGGCCGTATCCTACTCCGCCAGCTCGACCTTCAACCCGTCACTGGTCCCGATCCAGCGAAGTAGCACGCGGACCAACGGCTCGGGTGCCGCGGGCGCCGGGATTGACAGCGCCGCTACCCACAGCGCGATCACCGCCGTTGTCGACCCCGTGCGCTGTCGCGCTTGCGAGGACTGCGCCGTCGCCTGCGGGCTGGAGGCGATCCGCGTCGGGTCGCGCGACGGGGCGCGGATGGCGCTGGTCGATCCCGCTGCGTGCCTGGGCTGCGGCATCTGCATGGCGGCCTGCCCAGCCGGTGCGATAATGGCCTCGGACACGATCGACGCGGAGGCCGAGGCCCGGCTCGTGGCAATGGGCGACCTGTCAGGGCGCACCGTGGTCTTCACGTGCAACTGGGGCGCGTACAGCGCCTTGGAGGCGGCAGGTCGCGACCGCCTGGCCTACCCGTCCTCGACGCGTGTGGTGCGGCTGATGTGTGCCGGCCGACTTAGTCCGGGGCTGGTGATGCGCGCCTTCCAGCGTGGGGCCGAGCGCGTGACCGTGCTGACGTGCGGTCACACTGCCGACGGGTCGCTGTGCCGCTACGAGTCGGGCAACGATCGGGCGCACGACAGTGTCGAGCAGACCAGATCCCTGCTTGCCCTGCTGGGGCTCGACCCGGGGCGGCTCACCGTGGCGCAGATGCTGCCGGGCGACACGGACTTGCTGCTTGCCGCGCTGCGCCCAGCCGCGGAGGTCGGCGCCGGCGTCGCCGAGTCAGGCGGCGTCGAGGGGAGGGGCACGTGAGCGGCCACACGGAGGTCGGCTTCATGGAGTCGGTGCGCGACAGCGGCGTGTTCCGCTGCCTCGAGTGCGGCAAGTGCACCGCCGTGTGCCCCATCAGCCGCTACGATCGCGGGTTCTCGCCACGCCGCACCGTCGGCCGGGCCGTGATGAGCCGCGACGAGGCGCTCCTGACAGATGACCGGCTGTGGGCGTGCGTCACGTGCCTGCGCTGCACGACGGTGTGCCCGGCCGCGGTGTCGTACGACGACCTGACGCTGTCGATCCGGGCCGAGGCGCACCGGGTAGGGCGCGCGGCCGTATGCACGCACGGCGAGGTCCTGCACGGTTGGATGCGGCTGATGGCGGACCCCGCGCTGCGCCAGCAGCGACTGGGCTGGCTCCATGACGGCGACGCGCAGCCGTCGGGGCCGCTGCGCGTTGCCGAGGAGGGCGCGACGTTGTACTTCGTCGGCTGCGCCCCGTACTTCCACGAGCAGTTCCGTCACATCGGCATCGACGGCAACCAGGTCGCGCGATCGACCATCAGCGCGCTGAACGCACTGGGCATCGAGCCGCAGGTCATGGCCGACGAGCGCTGCTGTGGCCATGACCTGCTGTGGGAAGGTGACGTCGATGCGTTCCGGCAGCTCGCGGCGCTCAACGCCGACCTCATTCGCGAGTCCGGAGCGGAGCGCATCGTGACGTCGTGCCCGGAGTGCGCGCGAACGCTGCTCGTCGACTACCCGGCGCACGGTTTCGACCTCGGCCTCGAGGTGCAGCACTTGTCGCAACTCGTGGCGTCCGCCCTTGCCGACCGCGAACCGATCGACGGACCCCACGCGGGCAGAGATGCGAACGGCAGCGGCGCGGCCGCGGCCGAAGGCGCGCGAGTCGGCGCCGGCGACGGCGCGGGCGCCGTCGATGCGGCCGCAAGCGCCTCCGACGGTGGCGACCGTGGGTCAGCCGGGACCGTCACCTACCACGACCCGTGCCGGCTCGGACGCCATCTGGGTGAGTACGACGCGCCGCGAGATGCCATGACCTCGCTGGGGGTGAGGCTGGTCGAGATGCCTCGCAACCGTGAGCGAGCGGAGTGCTGCGGCACCAACGGCTGGACCCACTGCGGCGCGGCGAACAAGTCGCTCCAGACGGACCGCCTTCGCGAGGCCGCGGCCACCGGGGCCGACACCCTGGTCACCGCGTGCCTCAAGTGTCAGATCCACTTCCGCTGCGCCAAGCAGGATACGCAGCTCGGCGCCGATACCGACATCGAGATCCGCGACCTATCAACGATGCTGGCCGAAGGGCTGATCCGCAACGGCTCCGGGCCAGGAGGAGACTGAGCATGTCGCACGACGACCCTGCAATGGGCCACGGCGGCCAGCGAATCGGGGTGTTCGTCTGCCAGTGCGGGCGGAACATCTCGGACGTGGTCGACGTCGAGGCGGTGAGGGAGCACGCCGCGGCGCTGCCCGACGTCGTCTACTCGTCCGTCAACCGGTACTCGTGCTCCGAGCCCGGCCAGGCCGAGATCAGGAGAGCCATCGTCGATCACCAGCTCGACCGCGTGGTCGTCGCCTCGTGCTCGCCGCGGAACTACGAGCCCATCTTCCGGGAGTGCGTGGCGGGGGCGGGCCTTAACCCGTACCTGATGCAGATGGCCAACATCCGCGAGGGCGTGTCGTGGATACACAGGGACGACCCCGTCGGCGCGACGCTGAAGGCAAAGGAGACCGTCGGCATCGCCGTCGCCAAGGCCAAGTGGCTCCAGCCGCTGGAGAAGTCCGCGGTCAAGGTGCAGCCTGGAGCCCTGGTGATCGGCGGCGGCATCGCGGGCATACAGGCGGCACTGGACCTGGCTGACGGCGGGCACCAGGTGCACCTCGTCGAGAAGGAGGCCAGCATCGGCGGCAAGATGGCCCAGCTGGACAAGACCTATCCGACGATGGACTGCAGCATATGAATTCTCGGCCCTA
>JBJYWW010000078.1:0-7879 GCA_046259645.1 Anaerolineae bacterium | reverse complement strand
CTGGCCGCGACGACATCCTAGGCGTGATGACGGGCCACGCGTCGCCGGACATAGACGGTACGGGCATGACGATCATCCCCGGCTCGTTCGCCGACCATCTCACGAGCTTCGCCGCGACGTTCGACACTTCCGGACAGCGCAAGATGTCGCGTTGGATCGCGAACGGCGCTAGCGGCACGATGGGCACCGTGGAGGAGCCGTGCGTCTTCGGCACGGGCGTGACCGGCAAGTTTCCGCATCCGTGGCTGTACGTGTGGTACTTCCAGGGGCTGTCGCTCGGCGAGTCGCTGTTCCGCAGCCTGGAGTGGGCGCCGTTCCAGAGCCTGTTCTACGGCGACCCGCTGACTCAGCCGTACGCCGAGTTCCCGACGGTCAGCGTCGCCGGGCTGCCGGCCGGGGCGGCGAGTGGGCAGTTGGTGCTCGATGCCTCGGCGGAGACCGCCGACGGTCAGCCAGTCAGCCGCTACGACCTGTACGTCGACGGCATCCTGCACGACTCGGCCGTCGAGGCCGAGGGGCTGTATCTCGATACTACGGTGCTGGCCGACGGGTCCCACGAGATCGCGGTGGTGGGTTATGCCGAGACGGACGCGCAGACGCAGGGCCGCAGCACGCACTGGGCGCAAGTCGCGAACTCGGGCCTGGGCGTGTCGCTGACGGCCGACGCGACGACGGGCGATCTGGGCAGCACGTTCAAGCTGGACGTCTCGGCTGCGGGCGCCGGGCCCACCGAGGTGCGGCTGCTTGCTCGCGGGCGGGTAGTGGCGGCGGCTGCCGTGAGCGACGCGGCGCCGGCGGCGCAGCTGGAGATACCGGCTACTGCCGTCGGCGCAGGCGAGGTTGAGCTGCTCGCAGAGGCCGACTTCGCGTCGGGCCGCACCGCGCTCAGCGAGCCGTTGAGTCTGTCTATCGACTACAGCGGAGTGCCGGCGCCGTCGGCCGAGGAGACGCAGCTGCGAGCATACAGCTACACCGCGTACCTGGATCCCGACCACCACACGCTAGTGGACACGCCCGGCTACGACATGTCCGGCGGCCCCGCGGGGATCGAGGTGACGTCGGTCGCGTCCCGGGCCGCTATCTCGGTGTCGGGGAGCGCGGCCTTGCTCCGGCCCATGCCCGACGCACTCGGCACGGACTCGTTCGAGTACCGCGTGGTGTCCGGAACGCTGTCGAGCGAGCCGGCGACGGTGACTATCCGCTACTGCCGCGCGCCTGAGATAACCTCGCAGCCGCAGGCAGTCCTGGCGTGCCCCGGTCGCGTCGCGCGCTTCGAGGTGGACGCGGAGGGCGAGCGCCTGGCCTACCAGTGGTTCAAGGACGACGTGCTGATGGCCGGGGAGACCGCGCCGGTGTTGGAGATCGACGAGCCCGGCGAGGGCGACCTGGCCAGCTACAGCGTCGACGTCCGGACCATCTGCGGGACGCCGCTGCCCCACGTCCGGTCGGTCCCGGTCGAGCTGCGGGCGCCGGGTCCGGGCGACAGCTGCACCGTGGATGCTTGGCTGCCCCTGGCCACGACGGGGAGCTAGCCGCCGATCGCGGCGCCGTCCCGCGCCCCGCTGTCCGACGCCTTGCGGCCAGCACGTGGCACGCTTGCGGCCTGCACACCGCAGGCCCGCGTCCGACCACGGCGCCGCACGCCACAATCGAGACACCCCCTCTCCGGGGAGCAGGAGAGAGGGTGTTCGTTTGTCCGGCGCATTTCGCGGCTTGGTCCCGGCGCGGACGACCGCGATGTCGAGCGTGTCTCAAGCGACCACGCGGCGCATGCCGCTTTCGACTGCCACATAGAACACCCGACGGGGCGAATCCTGACACCCAACCTCGGCGCTCTCGGGCTGCTTGCAACTATGAGAGCCAGGCGTCCTCGATTCGACTCAGGCGAAAGGTGCGCTGCGCCCTCACCAGCTCGCAGTATCCGATCAGGTAGTTGGCGTTGGCCCACAGCGGGCGCACGACGCGCTCGGTCGACAGCCCCTCGCCGTCCCGGTAGCAGATGGTGACCGGGCAGCCCGAGCCCACCGCAGCGCGGATCGGTTCCGTTAGATGGTCGAGACTCGGGCTGGCCAGGCTGAGCTGTGACGACTGCGCTCCCAGGAGGTCGGCCACCGACCAGTCCCCGCGCTGACGGAGCTCCTCGAGCATCCGACCGAAGACCTGGTACAGGGTCCACACGTCGCCCTCGGCGCGGTGCCGACCCTCCGCCGCAACGCGGAACTCGCGCGCCAGCGCGTCGAGGTTGTTGCGCGGGAACGAGAACAGCTGCCTGGCCAGGTCCAACGTGTCGATCACCGGCGGGCTTGGGGGACCGAGCCGGGCGATGGCGTACTCGGCCGTTAGGAAGCCAACGTCGAAGGCTGCATTGTGCGCCACCAGGACCGCATCCTGAAGGAGGGCGGACAACGTGCCTGCGATCGCGGCGAACTCCGGAGCGTCCGTGAGGTCCGCGTCTTGCAGCCCGTTGACGTTGCTGGCAGCCGGTTCTATCGGGCGCCCAGGGTTCACCAGCGAGCTGAACACGTCAGGCTCGCGCCCCGGCTCGGCGCGCAGGACCGCCACCTCGCATACCCGGTCGCCCGTCTCCGCCCACAGGCCGGTCGTCTCGACGTCGACCACGGCCAGCGCGACCTCGGCAACCGACTGGTGGAGCAGGGGCATGCCGTTGCGTCTCCTGACCGGCCTACTGCGTCGCGTCTAGCGGCACGGCGGCCCGAGAGGACCGCGCAGCGCCGCCGGCAGGTACAGGGCCTCCGGCCACTGGAGGCTCGGCGGCGGCTCTGGCGTCGGGAGCGCGGAGGCCGTCTCGCGGTCCTCGAGCACGATCAGCCCCGCCTCCTCCGCGGCGACGAAGATCCGACCGCGCCACTCGGCCAAGTCGTGAACGGGCTCTAACACCGACTTGAGGGCTACCTGCTGGGGCGCGGATGGTGCGGATACGTCGAAGACGTGGACTTCCCCGCCGCCCTCGCGGAGCCCCTTGCCGGCGTAGATGATCTGACCCGACAAGACGATGTCGGACGTCTCGCCGGCCGTGCTCAGGCGCGCGGCCTCGACCGGGTGGCGCGGGTCCGTGACGTCCACGACCTGCAGGCCGTCGACGTAGACCAGGATCCCCGCGGCAGCGATGCCGTGCTTCCAGCCGGCTGCGTCGGGCATCACGCCGACCTCGCGGGGCTCGAACGGGTCGCGCACGTCGATCACCTGTAGGCTGCGGCGGCTCATGTCGATGCCGGTGGTCGGTCCCGTGACGTAGGCGAAGCCCTGGCTCACCGCGACGCCCGTGGCGCCGCCGGAGGTTCTCACGGAGCCGATCTCGTACGGGCGGTCGGCGTTGCGCAGGTCGACGATACGCAGGTAGTCGCCGTTGGCGACGTACGCGAAGTCGCCCTCGACATCGAGGTCCCAGACGGCGTCGGGCATCGCAATCTCGGAGATGAGGCGCGGATGCGCGGGGGCACTGACTTCGTACAGCCGCACGGTCTCGTCAGTCGTGCCGACGTACAGCACCCCGTCGCGCGCCAGCAGCGCCTCATTGGCGACCGCCAGCGGCAAGGACGCGAGGTGGCGGGGCGCCGTCGGGCGCGTCACATCGAGCACGAGCAGGCGGTTCACGTGGCCCTCGTCCTCGACGAAGACCACACCGTCCGCGGCCGCCACAGCGTGTGCCAGCGCGAGCGGTCGAACGTCGGCGACCTCGGACGCGGCTTGCCCGCCTCGAAGGTCGAGCACCCGCAGGCCGGCTCCGGCCGCGGCGAGGTACAGGTACGGCCGCGCCACCGCCAGGTCGGCGACCTCGTCGTACGTGTCGAACGCCTGTGTCACGCGCGGCGCCGACGGAGTCGTGACGTCGACTGTCAGGAACCTTGCCGCGCCGTACACGGCCAACTCACCCGGAAGGTACGTCACCGAGCGCGCCTGTATGCCGATGTCTAGCCGGGCGATCAACTTGGACCTCCGCGGATTGGGGTCCGAGACGTCGTACACCTCGAGCTGGCCACGGCGGTGCCCGCCGCCGACGTCCGACGACACCGCGGCGTACAGGTGGAGTCCGTCGGTCGCGACCGCGTCCGTCCAGTAGTTGAGGGCGCTGACCTGCCTCGGCGCCGCCGGATCGGTGACGTCCACGACCATCAGGTCACGCGCGACCACGTAGGCCGTGGTGCCTTTGACCGCTGCGTCTGTGACGACCGCGTGGTAGTTGCCGACCAGGCGCGGCAGAGCAGGGGTCGCGAGCGTCAGGATGTGCAGACCCCCGTAGCCCGCCACCACGTAGAGCCGATCGTCCAAGGCCACGAGCCCGGCCGAGACGCCGTCCAGGTCGACCGTCGACTCGACCTCCGGTCGGGAGGGGTCGCGCACGTCCAGCACCGTGATCCCGGCCTCGCCGATCGCAACGTACAGGTACGGCCCGACGAGGAGCACGTCGCGCACGAGTCCGCCCAGCACGGCGGAGCGGCCAACCTCGACGGGGCGCTCCGGATGGCACACGGCGTAGACCACGACGCGCGGACCGACCCCCACGTACGCGTGTTCGCCGGCGACAGCGACGGCGCGCGTTGTGCCGCCGATCTGCGTGACCTCCGTCAGCCGGTCGTCGTCGGCTATCGCGTCGTGCCCCCGGCCGGCCGAGGGGTAAACAGCGCCGACGCGGTCAACCGTCGGCGCCAACGCGGCAACCAGGAATGCGCCGACGATCAGCAACGCTACGGCCTGCGACGCCGCCGCCAGGCGACTTGCCCTCGACATGGCGCGCATTCTATGCCGCGGCTCTGGGGCGGTCAACGGCGTCTCGCGGCCCCGCCGGCGGCCCCATCGGCCCGCCGCGATCGGGCTGGTGGCAGGCGCGCGCCCGATCCACTATCATGGCACGCCATGAGCGTTGACGTGTCCGGGATAGATATCGAGCGCCAGCCGCCCGAGGCTCCGTTCGTAGACATCATGGGTGGGGCGGCCCGGTGGGAGGTACCCGTGCACGAGCACGGGTTCATCGCCCTTGTCGACGTGATGCCGCGGCTGGTGCCGGAAGGCGATACCGCCGACTCGGCGATCGTCCAGGCGGCGCGCGTGAGCTACGGCAGGGGCACCAAGCAGGTCAGCCAGGACCGCGGCCTGATCCGCTACCTGGCCCGGCACAGGCACACGACGCCGTTCGAGATGGTCGAGTTCAAGTTCCACTGCGCGATGCCGGTGTTCGTCGCGCGTCAGTGGATCCGCCACCGCACGGCCAACGTCAACGAGTACTCGGCGCGCTACTCCATCATGCCCGACAGGTTCTACAGGCCGTCGGTCGACGAGGTGCGGCGCCAGTCACAGTCCAACCGGCAGGGCGGGGAGCAGCCGACGGACGAGCTCACCGCCGCCGAGTTCCTCGAGTTCCTCGACGAGATGCACGGGCAGTACGAGCGCTACGAGTCGCTGCTGGACAAGGGCGTGACGCGCGAGCAAGCGCGCATCGCGTTGCCGATAAGCGTCTACACCGAGTGGTACTGGAAGAACGACCTCCACAACACGCTGCACTTCCTGTCGCTGCGGATGGACGAGCATGCGCAGAAGGAGATCCGCGACTACGCGTACGCCATGTACGCGTTGATCCAGCCGCTCGTCCCGATCGCGTGTGAGGCGTTCGTCGACTACCAGTTCGAGGCCGTCAAGTTGTCGCGACTCGAGATCAAGGCGCTGCGTGACGGGCGGCCCCTGGACACGACGAACAAGCGCGAGCTCGCCGAATGGGAGGCAAAGCGAGGCCGCCTGGGCTTGTAGCTCGACGACCTTGGGCCGGTCCTATTCGGCCCGATTGCCAAGCCATGGCAGGACCGCCCGATTCGTCATGATCGCCGGGTCGACTGTCGCGCGCGGCGTCGCCGGTTGGTGCGTCGCGGTCGGCGCGGGGTGCGTCCCCGTCGCGGACCCGGTAGCTGTCCCGCTCGGCTCCGTCGGCACGTCGGTCGGCGTTGCCGTGTCGGGCGCCTCGGTCGCCGTCGGGGAGGGAGCCTCGGTCGGTGACGGCGTTGCGGTGGGCGTCGGCGTCGCGGGCCGCACCGTTGGCGTCGGCGCCACGTCGACGCCTATGACGTCGATCATGATCACGCCGATGTCGTCGGGCGAGGAGGGGCTGGAGCCGAGCTCGATCACCCCAAGCCAGCGATCGCCGGTCGCCATGCTGGGCAGGTCCCACTCCAGCGCCAGCTCGAACGACTCGCCGAGCGCGATGGAGCTCGGACCGGTGACGCTCAAGTTGCCGAGGTCGCCGTCCTCGACGACGGCCGCCGCAAGGTCGATGTCGTCATGGCCCGTGCGCGCGCCATCGTAGTCCTGGACCATCGCCCAGTACTGGCCGGGGGGCGAAAGCAAGTCGCCCGTCAGCTCGCAGTACTCGGCCCAGCCCGGGCTGAGGCTGTTGCACAGCTCTTCCCGCTGCTCGGGCAGCCCGTCGTCGTCCTGGTCGTAGCCCATGAAGAGGTCGATGTCGTCCGCTTCCGACGCAGTGACCTCGACCGCGAGGCGCTTCGCGCCGTCCGGGATCTCGAAGAACATCCGGTGCGTGCCGTCGGGGCGGTCGTACCTTTCGTTCGGCGTCGGATCCTCCGACAGCTGGACGGATACCCTGTCGGCCAGGACCAGGCCGTGCACGCTGATGTGCAGGTCGTCGGCTGGTCCCGCCCGCAGGCCGGCGAGGGTAACCTCGCCGTGCGGCGCATCAGCCTCGGTCAGCGCCACCTGAGGCAGCACCGACGGCACCGTGTACACGGCGACCGGGAAGCGCGCCGACGGCACGGAGTCGTCGTCCGCCTCGAGGACCGCGTCGCTGTGCGCCCAGACGCCGCGCCGCAGGGCAGTGGCGTCGGCCGACACCTCGATCACCTGCGTCTCGCCTGCCTCGAGGGTGAACTCGGACGGTGTGATCTCCACGGGCAAAGCGCCGCCGGTCGATGACGCCACCGACCATGTTACGGGCCTGTCGAGCGTGCTGCGGACCACGCGCGTCCATCGGCAGTAGTCGAGGCACGTCGTGTCGGTCAGGCTGGCCAGGTTCAGCGTGCGCGGATCGCCGCCCGTGCTCGGGTTGGCGGCGGTCATGGCAGCAGCATCGATATCCAGCACGAGCCCCGCGCCCGCGGCCCGACCGACGTCGATTCGCCCGGCGCCCTGGTCGAACCAGTTGGCCGGCCTCTGGCCGTCCTCCTTGCGGACGCTCTCGTAGGTCGTCGTTGTCATTAGCGCCGACTGGATCTCGGCCGGCGTCCAGTCGGGATGCGCCCCGCGCAGCAGCGCCGCCGCGCCGGCGGCGTGGGGGCTCGACATGGAGGTCCCCTGCGCCGACTCGAACTCGGGCTCGGGGTGCTGGCCGTCGGAGTTGAAGGCGGCGATGATGTCCACTCCGGGCGCGATCACGTCCGGCTTCAGCACGCTGAACAGCTGCTGCACGGCGATGTCGACGCCGGGTCGCCGGCAGCAGAAGGCCGATGAGGCGGGACCGCGTGAGCTGAAGTCGGCCATGACGTCGGCGACGGCCGGGTCGAGCACGGCGGTCGGCGCCACGATTGTGGCCGTGTGGCCGGAGCCGGAGCCGAGCCACGCCTTCAGCGTCACGCCGTCGTCGTAAGTGATGTGGACCGCCGGCAGCACATGGCCGTCGCTGTTGGTCGACGAGCCGTTCTCCGCCTTGTTGGCGAGGACGAGGCCACCGGCACCGCCCGCAAGGACGTTGCTGCCCTTGTCGACGCGGGCGATTTCACCGCGGTCGCACACCACGATCTCGCCGCTGAACGTGCGCGGCGGGAACGGCTGCAGGCACGAGCCGTCGTCCGGTCGGCCGCTGGCGTTGTCGTACTCCCCGCTGCCGGCGTACACGATTGGCGCCGGGCCATAGCCCTCC